>JAISRM010000098.1 GCA_031273645.1 Endomicrobium sp. | reverse complement strand
GCGCATAAGCAGGCTCCATAAAGAAGTTAAAATCGCCGTCGTCGGAAAATACGCCGATTTGAAAGACGCTTATAAATCTATAGACGAATCTTTAAATATAGCCGCATGGGATTTGGGCGCAAAAGCAAAAATAACTTATCTGGGCGCAGAAGATAAAAATTTAATAAATAAGCTTAAAGGCCACGATGCCGTCTTAGTGCCGGGCGGGTTTGGCAACAGAGGCGTGGAAGGCAAAATAAAATCCATAACTTATGCAAGAGAAAATAAAATTCCTTTTTTGGGGATATGCCTTGGAATGCAATGCAGCGTTATCGAAGCTTCAAGAAATCTTGCCGGTTTAAAAGGAGCCAACTCAACCGAGTTTGACCCTAAAACAAAGCATCCCGTAATTAAAATTCTTGACGAACAAAAAAACGTTACCTACCGCGGCGCGACGATGAGGCTTGGAAATTATAAATCCGAAATAAAAAAAGGGACGCTTGCCCACGCTCTTTACGGAACCGCTTTGATTGAAGAAAGGCACAGGCACAGATATGAAATGAATCCGCAATACGTTAAAATTCTTGAGGAAAAAGGTTTTGTGGTAAGCGCCTATCACAAGAACATTCTTCCGGAAATGATTGAGATCCCAACGCATCCGTTTTTTGTAGCGGGGCAATTTCATCCGGAATTTGCTTCAAGACCTATGAAACCTCATCCGCTTTTTAAAGGCTTTTTAAAAGCCGCAATTAAAAAACAAACTGAAAAGACCGGCGCTGTTTAAAGAGTTTGAACTTTGCAATTAAGACTTTAAATTCATTGATAAAAAAAGGAGCTTAAATGAAAAAAACTTTCGTTATCGACACTAATGTCGTTTTGCACGATCCCGACGCAATTTACGCTTTTAAAGACAATAAAGTCGTAATACCGATGACCGTCGTAGAAGAGCTTGACTCTTTTAAAAAATTAAACGATGAAAGAGGCAGAAGCGCAAGGCTTATAGCAAGAACTTTAGACGCTTTCCGCATGATAGGAAAACTTTCCGACGGAGTTGTAATTAAGGACGGCGGAATATTAAAAATTGAAATGAATCCGACAAATCTTGATTTGCCGCCCGACTTTGCAGGGCAAAAATCCGACAATCAGATTCTTTCTATAGCTTTAAACCTTAAACAAAAAGGCGAGAAAGTTATTTTTATTACTAAAGACGTGAATTTAAGAATTAAGTCGGAAATTTTGGGCATAGCCACGCAGGATTATGAAAAATCAAAAATAAAAATAGACGAGCTTTATTCCGGCTGGAAAGAAATAAAAATCTCTGCGGATAAAATAGACAAATTTTATAAAGACGGCAGGCTTGATTTGAAAGAAAATTTTTACATAAATCAGTGCGTGGCTATAAAAGACGAAGCGGGATCTTCTAAAAGCGCTTTGGCAAAATATTCGGCAAAAGCAAAAGCGTTAACTCCTTTGTTTCACAAAGAGTCTCTTCCATGGGGGCTTAAACCTTTAAATATAGAACAAAAATTTGCAATGGAACTTCTGCTGTGCAACGATATAAATTTAGTCACTCTTGTAGGCCTGCCGGGCGCGGGCAAAACTCTTCTTGCGCTTGCCTGCGGGCTGCAGAAAACCGTTGAAGAAAGATATTTCAGAAAACTCTATATCGCAAGACCGATAATTCCCATGGGCAGAGACATAGGTTTTCTTCCCGGAACAAAAGAGGAAAAGCTCGGCGCATGGATGGGAGCCATTAACGATAATCTTGAATTTCTTATGGATAAGGGACATGCCGATTCAAGAGCCGACGAGAGAATAGATTATTTATTTTCTTCAGGACAGATTGAAGTTGATTCTTTAACTTTCATAAGAGGGCGCTCTCTGCCGCAGCAGTATATTATTATTGACGATGCGCAAAACCTTACGCCTCACGAGGTAAAAACCATAATATCAAGAGCCGGCAACGGAACGAAAATAGTTTTGACCGGAGATCCTTATCAGATAGACAATCCTTACTTAGACGCTTCTTCAAACGGGCTTACTTATCTGGTGGAAAGATTTAAAGGACAAGACCTTTTTGGACACATTACTTTTTCAAAAAGCGAAAGAAGCAGGCTTGCGGCTCTTTCGTCGGAACTTTTGTAAAAACTGCGCGCATTTTGTTTTGCGTTTTGGCGCGCATAAAGGAAATTATGTCTGAGCGGGATTTTTCCGTTGATTTGCATTTGCACACAAACTGTTCAGACGGAGTTTTTACTCCGTCTGAGGCGGTGGATTACGCTTTAAAAATGAAGCTTGCCGCTATCAGCATAACGGATCACGACAGCGTTGACGCAATAGAAGAAGCCGCGCGCGCCGCAAAAAACAAAGGAATTGAAATTATACCGGGAATAGAGCTTTCTTCCGTCGCGGGAGACCCTCCCGGCGAAATGCATATTCTCGGCTATTATATCGACTATAAATCGGAAAGTTTAAATAAAGCTTTAAAAGAGTTTAAAAAATTAAGACGGGAAAGAGCGTATCAAATTCTTCAAAAACTCAGGGATAACGGAGTCGCTTTAAAAGACGAAAGTTTTATTGAATCGCGCGCAGATAAAGCCATAGGGCGTCTTCATTTTGCCAAAGCCATGGCAGAAGAAGGATTTGTCAAAAGCGTTCAGGAAGCTTTTCAGAAATATTTGTCGCAGAACAAGCCGGCTTATGCGCCTAAAGCTGCTTTAACGGCGCAGGAAGCCATAAATCTTATTTTAAAATCCGGCGGAGTGCCGATAATGGCTCATCCTTATTACGTTCATTACAACGATAAAAACATGATGATTTCTCTTGTAAAAGGAGGGCTTATGGGTTTAGAGGCGTGGCACAGCAAACATCCCGAACACGCCGTAAAAAAATTTTTGAGCATGGCCGACGAATTAGGAATTATAGTTACCGGAGGTTCAGATTGCCACGGCCCCTACAAAAATGAGCCGCCCGTTATGGGAAGAGTAAAAGTGCCTTACTGCGTAGTTGAAAACCTTGAAAAATGCAGAGATAATGTTTGTAATTTTATGCAAAAAACGGGAACGTTTGGCTGCTGATATAATTTCGGCGTAAAAATAAACGCGCGTTAAGCCCTCAGGTCAGATTTCAAAAACGTTCTTTGTTTCAGACAGAGTCTTTTCTATATCGGCCGCTATAAAATCCATCTTTTGGCTTTCTCCCATTCCCATAGAATGAAAAAACGACGCTATGCTTAAATACGCCCTTAACTTAAAAAACATCGCGTCGTTTAATTCTTTTTGCGAAACGCTTTGCGCGTCAAAATACGTTTTAAGAAATAAATCCTGCGTCAAAGAATCAAGCAATTCCTTTTCATCTGAAAACTGGCTTTGATACTGCGCTAAAAAATAACCCGCGTCGAATTCTTTAACGAAATTTATTGAATTGTTAAAATCTATTACCGAAACGAAAGACGAATCGGGATCTTTTGAATCGTCCTGTCCTATAATAATGTTTCCGGGGTGATAATCTCCGTGCAGAAATATAAAATCCTGCGGGCGCTTAAAATAAATTTCATTTTCTTTTTTTGCAATGTTTTCTATTAAATACGATATTAAAGCGGAATGCTTCGTTTTATTTTCTTCAAATCTCTGCTTATATCGTTTCAGCCTTTTGTTTTCCGTTTGTTCTGCGGCGTTATCGTTAACGTTCGGCTTTATTTTATAAGAATGAAGCTTTGCAAGCCATTTGGCCGCAAGTTTAAAATATTTTTCGCGCGAGGCGGCTCCTACGTGCGACAGCAATTTTGACAGCTGCTGTCCTCTTTGTCCTTCTTCCATAATCGCGCGTATGGAGTCGTCAATTTCATAAATAAGCGGGATCCTGTAATTTTTGTCTGCAAAATTTGCGCTCAGCCGGTCTTTTATTACAAGCGCCGTGTTTTTTGCTTCTTTCCATGTTTTATCGTCTTCGCTTTTTTTAATTATGATCCTTTCTCTTTGCTCCGGCTGTCCTTTTGTTCCTATAACGACTTCGGTAACTGTAGCGCGGCTTCCTGAAAGCATAGTTTCTTTGTAAAAAGGCCGGCAGCGTCCGCGCTTAATTTCTAAAGCCGTTTCTTCTATAGAAGCGACCGGATGGTCAAACAAAGCGGGAAACGCTCCGGCTTTATCGGCGCTGTGCGCGTCGCTTGCGCATACTGCGGTAAACTTTAATCTGTGCCATGTTTTAAGCCCGAGATAATTTTCTTTAATCGTATGGTTTAATGAA
The DNA here is from genome assembly GCA_031273645.1 of Endomicrobium sp. Lineage (GTDB taxonomy): Bacteria > Elusimicrobiota > Endomicrobiia > Endomicrobiales > Endomicrobiaceae > JAISLV01. The sequence continues at coordinate 4,214 of JAISRM010000098.1, read as the reverse complement.
AATATTTCTACGGCGTCGATATTTTTGTCCGTAAACTTTTCGTCGGAAGGCTGCGCGCCTTTGCGCAAAGGATGCGCCCATACCAAAGCAGCGTCGGGATAGAGCGCTCTTATGTCTGAAACTTTATATTTTCCCTGCAAAGATTTGTCCGCGCCGTAAACTACGACGTGTCCGAAATCCGTATCAACTTCCTGCGCGGACAATAAAAGAAAATGTCTGTCTATGCCGTATTGTTTTCTTAACTCTTCAATTTCTTCTTTGCACCACAGATAGCCGTGTTCGGTAAAAATCAGTCCGTGCAGATCTTTTTTTATAGCCTGCTTTATCAGATCCTGAGGCTCGGCTGCGCTGCATTTTGAATGCCTGCTGCTGTGGCAGTGTAATTCCAATAGCATATTTAAATCCTTTTAATAAAAAATATTTACGCTTAGTTTATTATATCCCAAACAACGCCGCATTTCAAACGCGGGGTTGTTTGGCATTGCGCTGCTTTTTACAAATCAAATTGCGAAAAATAGGATGCGGTTTGTTGCATTATTTTGTATAATTTGCAACAAGGCAAACAAATTGCTTTCATATAACTTCTTACTTGGTGTAATAACAATGAAAAGATTAAAATTTATGGATTTTTGCGCTGGTATTGGCGGTGGTCGTTTAGGTTTAGAAAAAGCAGGATGCGAATGCGTTGGCTATTCTGAAATAATGCCTGCTTCTGTAAAAACTTATAACATTTTACATAATGCAAAAAATGAAAAGAATTTTGGCGACCTTACAAAAATCAATATAGACGAGTTGCCTGATTTTGATATTATGATTGCAGGTTTCCCTTGTCAAGCATTTTCAATTATGGGACAGAGAAAAGGCTTTGAAGACGAGAGAGGACAAATCATATATCATTTGATAAAAATATTAAAAGCTAAAAATATTCCATATTTTATCTTAGAAAATGTTAAAGGATTGATTAACCACGATAAAGGTAAAACACTTGAGACAATAAAGACAGAGTTAGAAAGCGCAGGTTATTATTTAGGCTATAAAGTTCTTAATAGCGTTGATTACGGCGTGCCTCAAATGAGAGAAAGAATTTATTTTGTCGGTATAAAAAAAGATAAAATAAAAAATGGAAAATATAAATGGTCTGATAAAATACCTACTCCAAGAATTGAGGAATATTTGTGTGATAATAATTCAACTATTTTAGATAGTGATGATAAAGGGTTGCAGAAGTATCTATCAAACAAATATAACAAAGACAGGGTCAATCTAAATAAAATTTTATCAGAAGATTATTTAGTAATTGATACAAGGCAATCTGACTTACGAGAATATCGTGGTAAAGTTCCTACTCTTCGCACAGGCAGACACGGTATTTTATATGTTAAGAATGGTAAATTTAGAAGATTGTCAGGTTTTGAAAGTCTTCTATTGCAGGGCTTTGATAAAGAAAGCGCTAAAAGGGCTTCAGAAGAGATGTGCGAGGTAGATTTGTTATCTCAGGCAGGTAATGCTATGACGGCAAGCGTTATTGAAACATTAGCAAAATCATTGGTTGAATATATAGGGGATAAATTTTGAATAAATCACAACTCTTGGGTTCTCAAACAGCAAAGAATGGATTTAGGAATGAACGAGATATTGCGGATAAATTTAATAATTGGGAACAAGATGAAGAGGCTAAAAACTGGCTTATAATAATGGGTTATGATTTAAATGGTATTGAATATGTCAAAGCTGTGGTTTTGACTCACATAAAACCAAAACCCAAATCAGATGTAAATGTTCAAATAACAATTAAATTAAAAAATGCAGTTGATGTTGAAAATATATCCGTGAAATTAGTAAGTAATGAAAAAGGCTTTAACCAAATTGATAAACACAAAGTTGATAAATATAATGAAATGTGGAATATCCCTGATAAAGTAGTTAATATTTTAAAAAGATTTACAGGAGAACTATCGCCAACAATTTCAAATCCAAGAGATAGCCGTAGAATGTTTATTGATGAATTCTTGGAGACAGAACAAAAAGAATTATTTGATTTCTTAAATCAGCATAAATCTCTAATCATAAGCGATATTTTGCGTGGTCGCGGCGAATTTGCTGCTGAGTGGGTTTTAGTCGCGCAAAAAATAAAGAAAAATGCTCGTTGGATTTTAAAAAATATCAATCAAGTCATAAATTATTATGACGGTAAAATAATTCTTAGTCCGCGAGGCAGTATCAAAATTGGCAAAATTACAGTTCAGAGAAAAGGAGGAACTCCAGACCCAACAAGTTTGCAGTTCAAAATCAATCCCGCTGAACTTTTTGATATTTAATATGTTGAAGAATGATGTTTTCAGTAAAGCGCAACGCTCTAATATTATGAGCAAAATTAAGTCTTCCAAAAATGCTTCTACTGAGTTAAAACTTATTTCTATATTCAAAGAAAATAATATAATAGGTTGGCGTAGAAACTATAAACTCAAAGGAAAACCTGATTTTGTTTTTTTAAAACACAAGATATCAGTTTTTACAGATGGTTGTTTTTGGCACGGACATAAATGCAGGAATACTACTCCCAAAGACCATAGCGATTATTGGACGCCTAAAATAAAACGCAATCAACAACGAGATAGAGAAATTACAAAATTTCTAACACAAAAAGGTTGGCAAGTAATAAGAATTTGGGAATGTGAATTAAAAAATAAAAATAGAAAAAGATTAATTCAGAAATTATCTAATATTATGGAATAAGGAACTGTTAAAATGCCTACGATTAACAAAATAACAATCTCACTTGAAAACTGTTATGGTATTAATAAATTAGATTATGTCTTTGATTTTGACGAAACAAAATCTTATGCAGTCTATGCTCCTAATGGAACGATGAAAACATCATTTGCTAAAACTTTAAGCGATTATAGTAAAAAACAAATTCCAAATATTTTGCCTTTCCCTGAGGTAACTCCTAAACTTTCAATAAAAAATGACAGTCAAGATATTAATCCTGCTGATATTTTTGTTATAAAATCAGAAATAACAGATTTCAATACAGAAAAAATGTCAACATTGCTTGTGAACAAAGAACTTCGTAAAAAACATTCAGAAATAACAAGGTTAATAGAAGAGAAAAAGAGTATTTTAATAGAAGCCTTGCAAAAAGTATCTGGTATAAAAAATACCAAAGCAAGTCCTAATGCTTTAGAGCTAACCTTTACAAAAGACATAACAGGTTCAGATAATATTTCTCTATTTTTTCAAGCGTTAAATGACTTAAAAGACAGAGTTTCTAAATCTGAAAAGCAGTTTGTAAATATCTCTTATGCAATTTTGTTTAATGATAAAACTGAAGATATATACAAAACTAAAGATTTTATGAAAAATCTTGAAAAGTATATGGATACATTTGATAGGTTAATGTCAGCATCAGCCTTTTTTAAGAAAGGAGTATTCAATCACACAAACGCAGATATTATAGCCAAACAGTTAATAGATAACGGTTTTTTTAAGGCAAGTCATAAAGTATCTATAAATACTGCAAATGGTGTTAAAGACATTTCTACAGAAGAAGATTTGAAAAATGCAATAGAAACAGAAAAGGAAATTATCTTAACAGATAATGATTTAAAGAAATCTTTTGAAGCTTTCTCAAAAATATTACAGAAAAATGCAGATACACGAGAATTGGCTAAGTATCTTGAAATGGACCTGAGTATAATAGAGCACCTAAAAGATTGGCAGAATTTTAAGCGTGATATATGGGCGAGCTTTCTTAAAGAAATAGAAGTTGCGTATAATGATGTTATAGATGTTAATGAAAAAGCACAGCCAGATCTAAAGCAAATTAGAGAACAAGCTAAAAAAGAAACTTGCAAATGGGAAGTCGCAGTAAAAATTTTTAAAGAACGATTTTGTGTTCCATTTGAAATAAGTATTGATAATAAAGTTGATGTAATGTTGTCTGGCGAAGAAACAGTTCCCACATTAAGTTTTAAGTATGTAGAGCAATTTACAAATAGAACTCTTTCTGTAAAAAAAGAAGAACTATATAAAAGATTAAGCACAGGGGAACAAAGGGCGTTATATATTCTCAATATTATTTTTGAAATTGAAGCGAGAAAAGAATTAAAAACAAAAACATTGTTTATCTTTGACGATATAGCAGATAGTTTTGACTATAAAAACAAATATGCGATAATTCAATATTTATATGAATTAAATAAAGAATATCT
>JAISRM010000240.1 GCA_031273645.1 Endomicrobium sp. | reverse complement strand
AGTTCGCCTATAGTTTCAATAGTGAAAATTTCGTCGGCTCTGACGGTATTATCGTCTATATCCGTAATAACTAAATCCCAATTTCCCGTTGAAGCGTTTGAAGGGATTTGAACGGAAACGTCAAGCCTCAAAGAGCTGACAAAAGAAACGGAAGCGTTGATAACAGAACCGCCTTTTTCAAGCGCAGCCTGCGCGCCGGCGCGGAAATTATTTCCAAGAACTGAAAAGCTTACATTTGTACCCGCTTCGCCAAATGTTGTTGATAAGGAAGTTATTTCCATAGAGCCTGCAACATAAGCGTAGAAACTCATAGTTTGTCCCGCCGACGAGATTGACGAAATGTCAACGTCTGCGGGCGTACCGCTGTAATTTTTGTTGTTTGGGTTTGAAGAACTGTTAAAAACCGTTTTGTTTCCGGAGCGAAAATAAAAGCTGTCTCTTCCGCGCGTAGTATTTCCGTTTGAAAGTTCATTAGAACCGTCTGCTTCTTCAAGATCTACCAAATAATGAGAAGCCGTGTCGTTGTCATATTTGTTGTCGTCAATATGCCAAATTAAAATTCCCCTGTTTGGACCCGGAAGACCCGCGTCAAAACTTGCGCCGTATCTGTTTTCAATTAAGAAGTATTCTTTGGAATTAAACGACGAACCGCTGAACTTGAAAAAAACATTATCGCTGTTTGCGGCGGTTCCTATGGAATAATATCCGCTTGAAGTTATTGCTATAGGAGTTATAAACCCTGATGTTTTTTTGCTCCATGCGCTTAACAGCGACGGAGATTTCCCGTCGCCGCCGTTCCAGCTGCCGCCGCCCATGAGGCAAAAATTTCCCACGCCTTCGCTTGCGCCGGTAGTATCGTATAAATCCGGCAGACCAAGCATTGCATGTCCGAGTTCATGACAAGAAACTCCTATTCTTGTTATAAGTCCGGCATTTTCATTACTTCCTCTTAGTTCAGGAATCGTATTGTATATGGATATTCTCACGCCGTCCCAAGTTGTAAAAGTCGGCGAGACATTCCATTTGTGCGACCATATTGCGCCGGAGACTCCGCTTTCCATTCCGCCGCCCGAATGTATAACGGTGATAAAATCAACCGCTCTGTCTCCGTCGTCGTCAAACTGTTTAAAGTTAAAAGAGGAAGAGTTTAACTTAGTCAGCGCTTCCCTTACCATTTCGCGCGGGTATTGCGTGCCGCTGCTTCCGGCGTAATACGCCGACGGGCTGCTCACCGTTACTATATCGGTTACAATGCTTTCAACATTGAGAGTCCCATAAGAAGTTTTATCATAAAAATCTTTTACGGAGCCTACTGCGCCGTCGGTATTATAGCCCGTTTGATTGAAAAAATTTTCAAAAGCCTGTTTAGGATTTGTCAATCTGAAAGGTTTATCAGAAAAAGCCACTAAGATAACGAGATGTTTATATGTTATTTGAGACGGGGTTTTTTGAAGCGCAGATCTTTGAGCTGATTTTTCCTGAGCATAATTTTGCGCGGCGATCGATTGAATTTTTTGCTTTACTTTATCGGCATTGTTTTCCTTATGCATGGAAAGTCTTTTTGACTGTTCGATTGTTTTAAAGTCGGATCTTTTTAGATGTTTTCTAACTCCCAAACTTAAAGGCGAATCTTTACCGACGACGTATGAAGTTTGCTCAAGCGAGCCGTCGTTTGCAAGGCGGGCATAATGCCATTGGCGCGTATTTGCGTCTCGTATAACGCTGTAGCCGTCTTTGTCTTCTGTCCAATTATAAAATTCGTCGCCGCGGACATTGAGCGTTATTTTTGTTCCGTCGGGCTGGATGTATGAAAAAGGCTCGGGGTTTGCCGAAACGGCAAAAATAATGCCGCGCGCGCACATAATGGCAAATAGAGCAAGGATAATTTTTCTAAGGAGTTGTCTCATAGTTTTAGTATAGCTTTAAATAACAATGCGTTAACAATAAAATTGACGTATAAGATTATTTTGCGTCTATTGCCGTTTTTAATCTTTCAAGCGCGGTCTTTATAGTTCTAAGAGGGCAGGCTATGTTCATTCTGAAAAAACCTCTGCCTTCCGCGCCGAATATTTTTCCGTTGCTAAGCCAAAGTCCCGCTTTGTCAACGGTCAACCTGCGCAAGCCGTTTTGTCCTAATCCTAAAGCGTTAAAATCAAGCCATATTAAATAAGTGCCTTGCGGATCGGTAAGTTTAATTTGAGGGATATTTGCTTTTAAATATTTTTTTATATAGTCGAGATTTTTTTCAAGATAAGCGTTTAATTCTCTAACCCAGCTGTGTCCGTATTTGTATGCGGCGCGGCATGCGGTAAGCCCCATAACGTTTAATTGTTCGTAACCGGTTTTTTCTAATTCCGTTTTAAATTTATTTCTTAAAATTTCATCTGCAATAAAAACGTTTGAAGCCTGAAGTCCGGCTAAATTAAAAGTTTTGCTGGGGGCGGTAAAAATTGCGCAGTTTTTAAGATGTTTTTCTCCCAGATTTGCAAAAACCGTATGCTTAAAACCTTTATAAATAAAGTCGCAGTGAATTTCGTCCGACATTACCAAAACGCCGCGTTTAAGGCAAATATCCGCCATTTTTTTCAGCTCTTGTTTCGTCCAGACTCTTCCTACGGGATTGTGAGGGCTGCACAATAAAAACAATTTAACTTTATTTTCTACTATTTTCTTTTCAAAATCGTCAAAGTCTATTGAATAGGCGCCGTTTGAATTAATAAGGGAATTTTTTACGAGCTTTCTTTTGTTCATCGTAATTAATGAATGAAAAGGATGATAGACGGGAGTTTGGATTAAAACAGCGTCTCCGGGTTTTGTAAAAGCCTTGATTGAAGCCGCCAGAGAAAAAACTATTCCGGCGGTTTTGACGATCCATTCTCTCTGCGATTTAAACGCGAATCTTTTTAAAAACCAGTTTTGTACGGTGGCATAATAAGCGTCGTCGGGCTCGCTGTATCCGAAAATCGCATGCCGCGCGCATTTTTTAAGAGCTTTTACTACCTGCGGAGGCGTTTGAAAGTCCATATCGGCAACCCACAAAGGAATAACGTCCGGCGGAAAACCGTATTTTTTTGCGCAGTCGTATTTTAAAGAGTCCGTGTTTTTGCGGTCAATTATTTTATTGAAGTTATACATATATTAAATGGAAAAGATTTTGTTTTTTAGCGCTGCGAGTTTTTGATTTACGGCGTTTATAGATAAAACATATATCCGTCTTCTGAAGAATTCTTTTCGGTTTCATTTACCAACTCTGCAAGAGTTATGCTTTTAAGAGTGTTTTCAACGTTTTCATCGAGCTTTTTAAAAACCGTATCCTGCATGGTTTTTTCTATGGCATGATTTTTTTGCGAAATAGTCTCTGAAGTTTTTTCAAATAAAGCCGCTTCTATCGATGACAAAATATCAAACGCTGTTATTTCTTTGGGCGCCGCCGCAAGCTGGTATCCGCCCTGAGAACCCTTTGTTGAATTTACCAAATCGGCTCTTTTTAAGAGGGAAAAAACTTGTTCAAGGTATATTTTTGATATTTTTAATTTTTCGGAAAGACTTATGACCGTCGTTATTTCTCCGGTATTATATTTTTGGGCAATGCTTATCATTGCCGCTAAACCATACCTTGCTTTTGCCGATATCCTCATTTTTATACCCCTGTTTTAAAACATTATATATTGCAGCTATGTTAATATTTTACATAGCAATATGATAAAAGTCAAATTCATATTGATAAAATAGGTATTGACAAAAATTTAATAATATTATATATTAAACCATAGTTTTCATATATGTATTTAAGAAAAGAAGAAAACTAATATTTTTTACAGGGGGAATTTTATGGCCAAAGTTTATGAAAAACTTACGGATCTAATCGGGAAAACGCCTTTGTTAAGGCTTGGCAATTATGAAAAAAGAAATGACGTTAAAGCGGAATTGATAGGAAAACTTGAATATTTTAACCCTGCCGGAAGCGTAAAAGACAGAATAGCGAAAGCTATGATAGACGACGCTGAAGAAAAAGGTCTTCTAAAAAAAGATTCAGTTATAATTGAACCCACGAGCGGAAATACCGGAATCGGTCTTGCTTCCGTGGCGGCTTCGCGCGGATATAAAATTATTCTTACGATGCCCGAGACGATGAGCATTGAACGCAGAAATCTTTTAAAAGCTTACGGAGCAGAACTTGTTCTTACTGAGGGAGCAAAGGGAATGAAAGGAGCGATAGCAAAAGCCGACGAACTTGCAAAATCAACTCCGGGTTCTTTTATTCCGGGACAGTTTGTCAATCCTGCAAATCCGGCCGTACACAAAGCGACTACCGGCCCTGAAATATGGGAAGATACCGACGGAAAAGTTGATTTTCTCATATCCGGAATAGGAACGGGCGGAACGATAAGCGGCGCAGGAGAATATCTAAAATCAAAGAATCCGTCTATAAAAATTATAGCCGTCGAACCGGCGGATTCCCCTGTTTTATCCAAAGGAACTCCCGGCCCTCATAAAATTCAGGGAATAGGCGCCGGTTTTGTTCCCGATACTTTAAATACGAAAATATACGACGAAATAATTCCTGTATCAAACGACGACGCTTTTAAAACCGGCAAAGCCGTTGCAAAAGACGAAGGATTGCTCGTCGGAATTTCTTCGGGAGCCGCGCTTTATGCGGCTACTCTGATAGCAAAACGTCCGGAAAACGAGGGCAAAAAAATAGTGATAATACTTCCGGATACCGGAGAAAGATACCTTTCAACGCCTTTATTTGCCGAAATTTAATATTCTTTAAAACAAAAAAAGCGGCGCGGTTTAAAAAACGCGCCGCTTTTTTTTAAAACAATCAGCCATGCGTATTTTGGCGCGCGATCTCAATAAAAAAAATCTTCTTTACAAATTTAAAATTATTTCATATACTTCATATATGTTTAATATGAAAATTGGTAATTCAATCATAATAAATGTAGTAATTAATTCGCCGCAAGCCCGCGACCGAATGTCTTATAACTTCATAAACTGACCGCAATTTAAGCTTCCGCTTATATTGCGCGCTCATCAATTTATCAGCCTTAAAGAAAGAAAAAAATCAAACAAATTAAAAATTAAATAAATAATTTCAGTTTTACCAAAACGGCGCATAACTTTGCGAGTTAATCCGCCGACGGCAATTTAACTTTGGCATATATCAGGGGTAGAAAAAATGAGTAAAGTAAATTTAAAAGCCGCAGAAGTTCAGGTGAGGGAAACCCGGCTCGGTTCTATCACGGGTTTTGAAGGAAGCGCAAAAGATCTCGTCCTGCAAGCAAGAGCAGGAACGCTTGAAGACAAAAGCCGGTCTTTTAGCCAGTGTCTTGGCTGTTCAACGTCAAACGCGGCGTGCACGACTGTGTTAATACAAGACGGCGTTACTATAAGCCACGGTCCGGTCGGATGCTGCGGCTGTCTTCAGGAATACGCTTTTACTTACAGAGTAAACGTTGCGCATCGTGGAGTTAAAGAAACTCGGCAAAGAAGGATTTTTAGCACAAACATGAAAGAGTCCGACACGGTTTACGGAGGAAACGCCAAGCTTGCGGCCTCTATACGCGAAGTTTATGAAAGAACAAAACCGAAAGCCATTTTTATAATTACAACCTGCTCGTCGGGAATTATTGGCGACGACGTGGGGTCAATAGCCGACGAGGCCGAAGCCGAGCTTGGCATTCCTGTAGTCGCAATTTTTTGCGAGGGGTTCCGCTCAAAGATCTGGACGTCGGGCTTTGACGCCGGCTATCACGCCATAGCCAGAAAACTTATAAAAAAACCTCTGCAAAAACAGGAAGATTTAATAAATATAGTAAATTTTTGGGGTTCGGATATTTTTGCAAATTGGTTTAAAAGGCTCGGGTTAAGAGCAAATTATCTTACGCCTTACGCCACTGTAAAACAGATTTCGGAATCTGCTCAGGCAAAAGCGACTGTGCAGATATGTTCCACATTAGGCTCTTATCTTGCCGCGGCTCTCGAGCAGGAATACGGGGTTCCTGAAATAAGAATTTCGCCGCCTTACGGGATAGCTCAAACAGACAGATGGTTTAGAGAATTAGGCAAGATGACGGGAAAAGAAAAAGAAGCCGAGCAGTTTATTAAAGAAGAAAAAGAAAAATGGCTGGCGCAAATAGAAGAGCTTAGAAATAAGCTTAAAGGCAAAACCGCTTATGTTACTGCGGGAGCTTCGCACGGGCACTCGCTGCTTGCTCTTTTAAAAGAGCTTGGCATAAAGCCGCGCGGAGCGGCGATTTTCCACCACGATCCGATTTATGACAACGAAGCCGAAAGCAGCGATACTCTGCAAAATGTCGTCAACGATTACGGAGATATAGAAAATTACAATGTATGCAATAAGCAGGAATTTGAGCTTGTAAACATATTAAACAAAATACGTCCCGACATCCTTCTTGCAAGGCACGGAGGCATGACTTTATGGGGAGCAAAACTCGGCATTCCGTCGCTGTTGATAGGCGACGAACATTACGGAATGGGTTATGAGGGAATAGTAAAGTACGGCAATAGAATTCTTGAGACGATAGAAAACGATGAATTTGTAAAGAATTTTTCAAAACATACCCATAATCCGTATTCAAAATGGTGGCTTTCGCAGGAACCTTTTTTCTTTTTAGGAAAAGACATAAAGGAAGAGATTTAAAATTTTTTCCGCCGGCAGACTTCGTCTGTTTTATGGGATTGGCGCTTATATCTTTTTTGTCAATTCCCGCGCTTTTTATGAGCGCCTGCATCCGAATGTTTTTATTAAGTTGTCTGTGTTGTCATTGCCGCGTTTTTAATATTCGTTCTTTCTTATTAATATTAAAAATGGGTCCCCGCTTTCGCGGCAATGACAGACCTTGAAAAAATGATTGATCCATTTTTGTTGCAGAAGGTTTCTTTTGGAAATCTGCCGCGCGCAATTTCTTAAATTTTAATTATAGGGGTTTAAAATGTCAGAACTTATTGAACAGCAAAGATTTATGTGCGCTATAGGCGCAATGCAGACGGTGGTAGCCATATCAAAAGCCGTGCCTATACTTCATTGCGGGCCGGGCTGCGCAACTATGGTGCAGGGCTTTTTTGAAAGATCAACCGGATATGCCGGCGGAAGCACCGCGCCTTGTTCAAATTTTACGGAAACTGAAGTTGTGTTTGGCGGAGAAGACAAACTGCGCAAAATAATATCAAACACTTATAAAGTTTTAGACACGGATCTTCAGGTTATACTTACGGGCTGCGCGTCTGCAATAGTCGGCGACGACGTCAATAGCGTGGCAAGAGAATTTGCCAACGAAGGCAAACCCGTAGTTTACGTTGAAACGCCCGGCTTTAAATGCACTAATTACCAATCTCATTCCATAGTGGTCAATGCGATAATAGACCAATACGTTGACATAAATTATGATAAATCCGCGCAAAAACAAAAAAATCTCGTCAACGTTTTTGCTTCTATTCCTTATCAGGATCCGTTCTGGAAAGGAAATCTTGAAGAAATAAAAAGGCTTATCGAGGGCATAGGCTTAAAGGCCAACATTTTGTTCGGCCCTTATTCAAAAGGGATTGACGAATGGAAAACGGTGCCGCAGGCGGCGTTCAACGTTTTAATTTCCACTTGGTACGGAACAGAAATAGTTGAAAATTTAAAAACTAAATACGGTCAGCCTTATTATAATTTTCCATATATTCCCGTCGGAGCAAACGATTGCGCTAAATTTTTAAGCCGGCTTCTAAAATACGCAAACGACAACGGCGCAGGCCTCGACGAAGAAAAAGCCGAATCGTTTATAAAGCGCGAAGAAAAAGCTTTTTATGAAGAAATAGACAATTTAGCGACTTTTCTTCTTGAATTCAGATACGGGCTTCCGAACTTTTTCCACGTCTTAAGCGACAGCGGATACGTTTTGGGAATAAGCAAATTTTTGCTTCACGAAGTGGGCATTATTCCTAAAGAACTTTTTATAATGGAGCAGACTCCCGACGAATACAAACAAAAAATTTTAGACGAAGCTTCAAAAATATCGGACAAGAGAAAAATATCGGTTTATTTTCAACCGGACGGCGGGCTTGCGCAGGATATAATACGCGGCGCAGACCATCAAGGACGCGGCGTTTTATTAGGCGGAGCATGGGATAAACAGCTTGCTCAGGAAAAACAGTTTGATTTTGTTTCTATAGGTCATCCCTCTACTTACAGGCTTGTTTTAACCACGACTTATTTCGGATATAAAGGCGGGTTAAGGCTTATAGAAGACATATACAACGCCGCTTTGGCAACTTACGCTTAAGGAGAATAAAAATGCCGCAAAAAAATGAAAAATTAGGCTTTCTTACAAGGGCGGTGCATGAAGGAAACGCCGTTGACAAAGATACTAAAGCCGTTAAACGCCCCATTACTATGGCAAACAGTTATGAACTGCCTTATGATCCTACCGGCATAAACTGGAGTTCCGCCGGACAAAATCTTTATACAAGAAACGGCGGAGCAAACCAAAACTATCTTCAGGAAAAAATAGCTTCTTTTGAAAACGCGCAAGATTCAATAGTTCTTGCAAGCGGAGTCGCGGCTTTATCCGGTCTGTTTTTTTCTTTGCTTAAAAGCGGAGATCACGTAATATTTTCAAGCGTAACTTATATCGCCGTTTACCGCCTTTTAAACGAACTCTTCAACAATAAATTTAAAATTGAAACCTCTATCGTCGATACGTCAAACTTGCAGGCTATAAAAACCGCGCTAAAGCCAAACACAAAACTTATACACGTTGAAACTCCGGCAAACCCCACTCTTTCAATTTCCGATATAAAAGCGATTTCTGAAATAGCCCGTAAAAACGGCGCTTTGCTTTCGGTTGATAATACTCTTGCGTCGCCTTTTAACCAAAGACCTATAGAATTAGGCGCGGATTTTTCAATAGAAAGTCTTACAAAATACGTCAACGGACACGGCGACGCCATGGGCGGAAGCATAAGCGGCAAAAAAGAATATCTCGACGTTATACGCGCGCAGGCGCAGGTAAATCTGGGCGCGGCAATAAGCCCTTTTAACGCATGGCTTATAATGAGAGGCGCAGCCACTTTCCCTCTGAGAATGAAGCAGCACAACGAAAACGCTCTTGAAACGGCGCGCTTTCTTGAAACTCTTGACGAAACAAGGTTTGTTTCATATCCCGGACTTGAAAGCCATAGAGGCCATGCCGCAGCCAAGCTGCAGATGAACCCGGGTTTTGGAGGAGTATTGTCTTTTGCTCTCAAAGCCGACGCAGACGCCCACAACCGTTTTGTAAGCAATCTGCGCATAATAACTTCCGCCGTATCTTTAGGACATGATACAAGCCTTATAGCTTATATCGGAAAAAACGACGAAAGACAATATTTATACCCGAAAGAATTTCACAACGGTTTTTTGCGCCTAAGCGTAGGAATAGAAGATTCAAAAGACATTATAGACGACATAAAACAAGCTCTGATAAAAACTTTTAAAACTTAGTAATAAATTACTTGGAACTTCTGTCCGTAATCTGTGTTGTCAATTCCCGAGAGTACTAATAATCTTTTATTCCCAAGCAGCCTGCGCCCCAGACTTCGTCTGCAGGCTTCGCCTATTTTATGGAACACAGACTTCGTCTGTTTTGTTAATT
>JAISRM010000235.1 GCA_031273645.1 Endomicrobium sp. | reverse complement strand
TTTGACGATATAACGATTGAAACTGTTGCGGAATGTTTAGGGCTTGAAGTTTATTCCGATAGAAAAATTTTAAAAACCATAAAAGAATATTTTCTGAAATATCGCGGGCTTTCGTCGATTCCCGATATCAACAAAAGACAGGCCAATGTTATTAAAGGGGCAAAGATTTTAAGAAATTGTTTCGGGACGGCGCCCGGACAGATGCTGAGATTTAAAGATTGTAAGAAAAAAGTCCGCAAAACTTTATTTTTACTTCCCGGACCGCCCAGAGAAATGAGTCCTGTATTTGAAGAAAATATTGTTCCGTTTTTAAAGAATTATTCTTTAAGCGTAAAGAAAAGTAAAACAATGCGCGTATTTGGCCTTGCAGAGTCAGTTGTCGAAGAAATGATAAAACCCGTTATGGAAGAAGCTGAATTTTGCGATTCAAAATCTGTAGACTTTGGTATTCTTGCAACGGAATCGGTTATAGATGTAAAGTTTGCGGTTTCGGGCGCAGATGAACGTTCTGTCGATGAAAAGATGAATAAGCTGAAGCGCGGTTTTAGAACTATTTTAAAAGATAATATTTTGGGTTATGATAAAGACACGCTTGCCTCTGTTGTTGGACAACAGCTGCTTTCTGTTAAAAAGACAGTTTCTTTTGCGGAATCTTGCACGGGCGGAATGATAGCAGCGGCAATTACGGCTGTGCCCGGAAGCTCAGCCTATTTTAAAAATTCTGTTGTTGCATATTCGAACGGGTCAAAAATAAAACTGCTGAAGGTAAAAAAGGAAACTTTAAAGACTTTCGGCGCGGTAAGCGCAGAAACTGCTGAAGAGATGGCAAAAGGCGTTTTAAAGCTTTCAGGCAGCGATTATGCTTTTTCGGCAACAGGAATTGCGGGTCCTGACGGAGGGACAAAAGCGCAGCCTGTCGGTCTTGTGTATATAGGCTTTGCCGATAAAAATAAAACGGAAAGTTTTAAATTCAATTTCGTAGGAACAAGAAAAGACATAAGAAAAAAGACTGTAAATACGGCTTTAGATTTGTTGAGAAGAATCCTTATTGGAAAAAAACCTAAAAAATAAAATAAATTTAGCACTGAAAACCCTAAAACTACGGTTCCTTTTAAAGATAAAATAGCATTCCGGACTCTTGTAAACTGTATGCCAAACTTGCTATACTTGAAAACATCAAAAGGATAGCTGCGTATACTGGATAAGGCCGCAAAGCGCAAAGTATTCGCTGTGATATCACTTCGTAATTTTCGTTAAAATACAAAAATAAATATTTATATGTGCAGGATATATAGTGTCGGATTTGAAAATCGCAGATTTATGGCAATATCTCAAAATCTTCTGTTATCAATTTGATGCTAAAACAATTATCAGTTAATATTTTGGGTGAATCCGGTTTTTGAATTTATCATTCAAATTTAGAATCAGCATAAAAGAATTTTTTAAAGAATAAAAAACTGGGTTTCTGAAATTCAAAAATAAATATAACTATCGGAGGCCAGTATGAGCAACCCGCTTTTAAAAGACGGCATTTTTGAATCGCCAATAAGCAGCAATGAAGTTATGACTGTATCGGGGACAATAAACAAGAGTATAATCTTATGGCTTTTTTTGGCAGTAAGCGCATTTTATTCTTGGACGCATCCGAATATAATGTCTTTAATGTTTCCTATATTAATCGCGGCTTTTGCTTTAGCCATGATTTCTATATTTAAGAAATCAGCTTCGCCGTTTTTGACTCCTGCCTATGCAATATGCGAAGGACTTGTTTTAGGGGCAGTTTCTTTGCATTTTGAAAAAGCATATCCCGGCGTTGTAGTAAATGCGATTCTTTTAACAATTTGCGTTTTGTTTTGTATGCTTGCCGCCTATAAAACAGGCATACTTAAAAGTACTCCGAAATTCCAAAAAGTTGTGATACTTTCAACTTTTGCCGTAGCGGCAGTTTACATAATAGATATATTTTTAAATATTTTCGGAGCGGGCAGTTTTCCGTACATTCATGACTCGTCAGCTATAGGGATTATTATAAGTTTTGTAATAGTTGCCATCGCGTCTTTAAATCTTATTATTGATTTTGATTTGATTGAAAACGGCGCGCGTTCCGGCGCTCCTAAATATATGGAATGGTACAGCGCTTTTGCTCTTATGGTAACGCTTGTATGGCTTTATCTTGAGATGTTGAGGTTTCTTACAAAGATGAGAAATTAAGTGTTGAATAAAACGGTTTTCTTTAAAGCCGTTACAGATGTGAATTCATTGCCTAAAAGCGCTGCTGAAGTTATTTTTTCAGGCAGGTCTAATGTCGGCAAAAGCAGCGTTATAAATGCTTTGTGCTCACAAAAGAATTTAGCGAGAATATCAAAAACCCCGGGAAGGACGAGAAGCGTAAATGTTTACAGCGTTTGTTGGGGAAAATGGATAATAGATTTGCCCGGGTACGGATTTGCGCGGGTAAGTCATGCGGAAAAAAAGCTTTGGAACAGGATGATAGAAGAATGTATAATCCGAAGGCAAAGTAAAAAGACTGTGTATATAATCATAGATGATATTGTAGGACCTGCCGAGCTGGATTTTAATATGGCCGCTTGGCTTAGCGAGTATAATGTTCCTTTTAAAATTATTGCAAATAAATGCGACAAAGTCCCTAAAGATATTACGGAAAAGGAAATAAAAAGCAAAGTAGGAGAATGTTTTAATATAGATGAGTCAAATGTGTTTGCGGTAAGCGCAAAAAAGAGAAACGGGTTTAATAAGCTTCAGGAAGATATTGTTAAATTTTTAAAATAAAAACGACGGTAAAATAAGAGTGTGTTTTGAAGATAATTTCATGGAATGTTAATGGGATAAGGGCGATATATAAGAAAGATTTTGCCGGTTGGTTCAAAAATGAAAATGCAGATATTGTTTGTGTGCAGGAAACAAAAGCCGATAAAACGCAGTTCCCGAAAGATATAACAGAGTTTGAAGGGTACAGTTTTTATTGTTCTTGGGCAGAAAAAAAAGGATACAGCGGCGTAGCAGTCTGGTCAAGAATAAAACCCGAATCTGTAAATACAAGCATTGAAAATAAAAGGTTTGACAGCGAAGGCAGAATTTTAAGGCTTGACTTTAAAGATTTTATACTTTTCAACATTTACTTTCCTAACGGAGGAGCTTCTTTAGAGCGCCTTAGATATAAAATGGAATTCTACGATTATTTAATCGGATATCTTAAACAATTTAAAAATAAAACGGTAATTATGTGCGGTGATTACAATACGGCGCATTTTCCTGAAGATTTGGCAAGACCTAAAGAAAATGAAAAAGTTTCTGGGTTTATGCCTGAAGAAAGAGAGAAATTAGACGCTCTTATTACAGCAGGGTATGCCGATGCGTTTAGGCATTTCAATAAAGAACCGGGCAATTACACTTGGTGGGATTATAAAACTGCTGCAAGATCAAGAAACGTAGGCTGGAGACTGGATTATTTTTTTGTATCTCGGCATTCTTTAAAACATTTAAAATCTGCGGGCATAGAAAATAGAGTTTTTGGGTCTGACCACTGTCCTGTTTCAATAGAAATTTTTTAAATTTCAATATTTTCAGCCGCATAAAGACTTGACAACGGCGAAAAACAGTGTTATATATGCGGCTGTGTAAATATTTATCTGGCGGCAAGTTGGTTTTTTATTGAGTTGCCTGTATGTTAAAATTTAAAATACACTATAAGTTGTTAGTCAAAAAACAAAACATTTCTTTATTAAATTTTCAGTAGATGAAGTAACAAAAGTAAATATATT
>JAISRM010000164.1 GCA_031273645.1 Endomicrobium sp. | reverse complement strand
ATTAAATAGACACTGTCTGTTTCCATAAAACAGGCGAAGCCTGTGGGAGTAAAAGAACATTAATACATCATGAATACAAAAAAAGTTGAAAACTTTAAAAAAAAACGCCCGTCAAATGCGGCGCGGCTTTTGCGCTTTATGTTCTGCCGTTTTGTTTTTGCAGCGCTGCGCGCCGGCGCGCGCTTTAGGGGATAGTGTCGAGAACTTCATCTAATTCTTCTTCTGAACGGCCGCTTATTTCTATAGTTTTTTCTCTTCCGCGCTCGCCCTTTCTTAAAAATACCTGAGATCTTTTTACGTCAAAAAAGTCAGATAAAAACTCGCAAAGCTCTTCATTGGCTTTTCCTTCTACGGCCGGAGCAGAAATCTTAACTCTTAAAATAGATCCGATTCTGCTTACGACCTCGTTTCTTTTTGAATTTGGAATCACCCTTACTTTTATGACCATTTATTCCCCCTCGCGGAGTGTTATTTACTCAGTTGCCTCGATCTTATCGCAGCTTCGCCCATTGCGGACTGCACCGTATCAAACAAATTTTTTGACTCAAAATATTTTAAAGCCGCTTCGGTAGTGCCGTTTGGCGATTTTACTCTTTCTTTAAGCTCCCAAGCCTCAACGCCTGTTTCAGAAAGCATTTTGCCGGAACCATAAACGGTCTGCGCGGCAAACTCTTTTGCAATTTCTGCGTCAAGCCCCATGTTTTGCGCGGCTTTCTGCATAAGTTCGCACAGATAAAAAACATAAGCCGGCCCTGAACCAGAAAGAGCCGTAATAATGTCAAATTTGCTTTCGTCAAGAGTCGTAACTTTTCCTATTGCGGCAAAAAGCTTTTTGGCTTTCATAAGCTGTTCGTCAGACACGTATCTGCCTTTGCACAAAGCCGTCGCGCCAGCCAAAACAAGAGCGGGAGTATTTGGCATAGCTCTTATAACGCCGACTTCTTTTCCTATGTTGTCTTCTATAAAACGCGTAGTTATACCCGCTGCTATAGAAATTATAATCGCGCCTTTTTTTACAAATTGTTTGATTTCTTCAAAAACTGCCGGCATATTTTGAGGTTTTACGGAAAGAAAAATAATGTCTGCGCCTATTATCGCTTCGCCTTTGTCTTCTGCAATTGAAATGCCGAATTTTTGCGATAAATTTAAAACCTTTTCTTTTACAACGTCGTTACAAACAATGTTCTCAGGCTGCACAAGTTTTGAAGCAAGCAAACCTGAAATAATAGCCGAAGCCATATTGCCGGACCCGATAAAAAAAAATTTTTTACTTATTTCCATAATCTCTTTCTCCAAATATTGCAGAACCTATTCTTATCATATTTGATCCTTCCTCGACGGCTATTTTATAATCGTCAGACATTCCCATAGACAAAATATTAAATTCGTTTCCCGCATGCGATAAACGGATTTTTTCAAACAATCCAAAAACAGATTTAAAATAAAGCCTTGAAGATTGCGGGCTGCAATTAAGCGGAGTTATTGTCATAAGACCGTTTACCGAGACGTTTGGAAGTTTGAGGCAATAAGAGTAAAGCTCTTCAACTTCTTCAAAAGGAATTCCTGTTTTGGAATCTTCTTTTGAAACCTTAACTTCTATCAAACAAGACTGTATTTTATTTATGTTTTTTGCATGCCTGTCTATGTCTTGGGCAAGTTTAAAACTGTCTAAGGATTGGATTAAATCAAAATTTTCAACGGCTTTTTTAACTTTGTTTGACTGAAGATGACCTATAAAATGTTTGGATATTTCGTCAAGGCGCGAACCTAAAAGTTCAAATTTCGCAAGCGCTTCCTGAATCTTGCTCTCTGCGATACCTTTTATTTCGCATTTTAAGGCTTCGCAAACGTCCTGCCACGGGAAAGTTTTTGTTACTGCCAGAATTTCAACGTTTTTGGAACCGCCGGCCTTATTCTTTATATCGTTTACGGCATTGCGTATTGAATTAATATTTCCGCTTATATTTTTCATTGATTTTATTAGCAATTATAGCATATTTTTAATTTTTTTAAAATGAATAAAAAAGCGGGCAAACCGCGCAAATACTTTAAAGACAAACTGCCAGAAATCAGCGCAAAATAGAGTCTTTGAGTTCTACTCCGTTTATCTGTTTTAAATTGCTTTCTTTAACCTTTGCGCCGGCAGATATTAAACGCTCAAGAAATTCTTCGGCATCCTCTTTATACTTGAAAACATAGAGTTTTGGTCCGTAATTTACAAGAAATATGCTGCTTTCTTTGTTTACGGCAAGTTTTCCGGACATTTCTCCGGATATTTTTACTTTTCCGTCCTCCTGCGCATAAAGCCACTCTTCATCGGCGCCGCTGTTTTCTATAATATCGGACACAAATGGGTTTTCATCTTCTCTTTGCAGCAAAGATATGGAAGGCTTTTCTTTTTCCTTCTTTGACGCAAATGCGTTTTGCAGCAAAGATGATTTCGCATAGGAATGTTTTTCTTTAGACGAAAGTAAAAATTTATAAGCAAGCCCTGCATTTGCGTAATAGCCGCTCGATTTTTTGCTATAGCTTACAGAAACGTTTGCATAAACGTTAAACGCAGGCGTTAACTCATAATCCGCTCCGGCATAAGCGCCTACCGCCAATCCGTCGCGCTTTGCTCCCCATATTTCCATATTTTCGCCCGTGTTTGAAAATTCGCCTTTATAAAAAGGTTTGTCTCCGGCAAGCAGATAGCCGGCATTAACTTTTGCGCTCCATTTTAATTTTGAATCGTTATTTTTTATTCCAAATCCGCCTGAAAGTTCGCTTCTTAAATAACTGCCGGAATATATATTGATGTCGGCCGGAGTGCCGCCGTTTTCTGAAAATTCTTCATTAATAACATACCCGTTTTTTAAAGACGCAAACAGAATTAAATTGTAATAGTCGTTAATGGGAACGCTTCTTTCGGCAAGCGCGTCAAATTTAAAATTATACGCTCCAAATTTTGCTCCGGTTTTTAAGCCCAGCAGGCTTATTTCTCTTTTTACGTCGTAATCGGACATTGCGCCGTAAAGCATGGCTTTTAGCGACAATTTATTTAAAAATAATCCGCCGTATACGCCTAACCCTTTTTCGTCGGCAAAAACTTTTGAATCTCCCTGTTTCATATTTTTGCCGCCGTAAGAAGCGTAAGCTCCGGCGACCCAATCGTATCCCATAAAAATGTCGGCGCCGCCCTGAAATCCGTATCCGTCAGCTTTATATTCAGCCGCATTTTTGTCCTCAGAAAGCGAATTCCCGTAAAAATATGTCTGCGCCCACGCGCTTTTAGACGTCGCATAATTGATGCCGGGCAAAGTTATTCTTTCAAGTATTTCTTCTGCTCCAAACCCTGACGCCGCCGACGCAATGGCATTTGCCGTAATAGAACCGGCAAGCTCGCCGAGAAGAAACTTTTTTACGTTGTCGTCGTCAAAATCAGCTACGGAAAATATCATGTCCGCCATATCGCGCGATATGGCCGCGCCGTCGGCAAAGCCGGCCGTTATTCTGTCAAACGCGGTTGCAACTTCAAGCTGATTATGCGTTAAACCTTTTAATGCAGTTGAAAAATTGCTTCCGCCTATTCTTATAATATCTACCCCGTTTTCATAATATTCAAGCAGATAGTTAACGCCGCCAAGCGTCCTTGTAAATCCCAAAGAAGCAAACGGATCGTTTCCAAATTGTCCCGTAACTCCCCCTTGCGCAGTTATAATATTGATTCTCGTATGGCTTTCCTTTACTACTCCAAAAATATTTAAATCTAATTTTGAATCAGCATAAAGAGTAAGCGCTCCATTAAAACCGTCTCCGGAAACAAGCGAGAGTTTATCCGCTTTTTGCAAAGCCAAATCGACGTCGATTTCATATGCCCCGTCTATAACGGCTTCCCCAGCCTGCGTTGTCTGCAATGCGGAATTATTTTGAAGATCGTATAATCCGTTGACGCCTATATTTAAAATGCCGGTTCTTACCGCCGCGCCTTCAGTCGCAAAGCGTCCGGCATCAATATTAAAAGTTCCGCTATGATCAAATTCTGCTCCGCCGCTAAATTCAAGAGATCCTTCTCCGGTTTTTGTTATGACATTGTTTGTTCCCTCAGAGCGCGCTCCGCCTTCAATCTTTATTGTTTTTCCTTCGGAGGCAAAAAACTCAAGAACGGAATTTCCTTCAAGATAAAAGTCGTTTGAGCCGCCGCCTGCCGAGCCGGAACCGGCATAATTTCCCCCAAATAAAACGTCGTTTTGCGAAGAGATTATTTTTAAATTTACTCCGCTTGCGCCGCCGGCAAGATAAATTGCTCCGCCAAGTCCTTCGGAAGTGTTGTCAGTAAAGGACGAATCGGTGATTTCTGCAGACGCATTCCCTGTCAGAGCTATCGCGCCGCCGTTTGTTTGGGCATAATTATGCGAAAATACCGAAGAGATTATTTCTAAAGTTCCGTCTGAACCGTAAATCGCGCCGCCGTTTCCCAAAGACATATTTCCTCTGATAACAGAATCTTCAAACAAAGCCGAAGCCCCGGCATTGCTTATTCTTAACGCCGAACCGTTTGTTTCTATAAAAGCGTCGGTTAAAGTAAGATTTTTAAATTTGAATTGCGTGTCCTGCAGAAGATTAAAAAACGATCCTTTTTCACCCAAAGGCGCGCCGTCATCGCTTATAAGAACGCCGGATATTATAAGGCTGTCCGGTGTTCCTCCCGCGCCCTGAACTGTAAATCTGCCAAAAACAGTGCCTCCGAGATTTCTGTTGATGTGATAGTATTCGTCTTCATAAGAAGACGTCTTGGTAAGAATAAATTCCCTCGTATCCGGCGTCATATTCATTTTATAAAGCATATTATCGATAACGCCGCCTATGGCTTCTATAACTATATTTCCTCTGTTTTGCGCAACATAAAGATTATACGCCCGTTTTTGCGTCGCTATTATATAGGCGGCCGTCAAAGGTTTGAAAGATGCATTTCCCAAAACATTTATTTCATAACTGTCAAGAAGCGGCAAATCGTCTCCGAAAATAAGAACCGTTCCTATGTCAAAATTTGCCGGACTCAACGCATTGGCGGTTAAAGACAGGAGTTTGTCGCTTTCGGCGTAAGTTATGCCGTCTTGATCGTAAAAATGTATGTTAAAATTTAAAAACGAATTATCGGCGCTTACGCCGGCAAAACTTACGCTTCTTGCCGACGACACGGAAGCAATATCAATTTCGGAGTTAATAAACTCGTAGAGCGTCGCTCCCGAAAAATCGTCTGAATCAAACGTTACAAAAGAATTGTCAAATGTTATTTTATTGAAATTTAAATTGTCTATTTTATTTTCAAGCAGGTATTGAGCTTTGCCTCCAAATCCGCCGCTTTTGCCAAAATAAGCCGAAGCGTTTGAACCCGTAAACGATATTTTTGAAGACGATAACAAAGTTTGCGCATCGCCGGAATTATAATTTAATAAAACTCCGGAATTGCCGAGTTTTACTCCGTAATATAAAGTTCCGCCGCCGCTTTGCGTTATTTCAAGAGTTGCGCCTGTTACGGCGTTTGTTCCAGAAAACATTCTGTCCGCCTCAGTTACCACGGTACGTCCGCCGCTTTGGTCAAACGTTCCGGTGAAACCGCTGTGAATGCCGACTATATTTAATGTTCCCGACCCCGTTTTCGTTATTGAACCGTCTCCAAGAATCTTTCCGGGCTCTAACGTAAAAGCTGTTGCTCCGTTATTTATATTTACGCTTGCGCCCGCAACAACATTGATTGCGCTGTTTATAAAACCGCCGTCGTTAAATTTTAAAATCCCGCCGTTTATATTATTTGTTCCGGAAAAAAATCCCGAATTTATTTCGGTTGTGCCGGCGCTTTGCGTAAACGTTCCGCTAAAAACGCTTTTGTTTCCGTTAAGCGTAAAAATTCCGCTGCCGGTTTTATTTATTTGACCGTTTCCGCTTAACGCGCCGTTTAATGTAAGGTTTCCCGCCGACGTTACATTTAATTTGGCCGCACTTCCTATCGCATAACTTGAACCGTTTGTTATAGACGAGCCCGTTGCAAAATCTAATGTTCCGCCGTTTATATTGTGCGCTCCGGCAAAACTGTTTAATGAAATTGTCGTAGCTCCAGCGCTTTGCGTAAATATTCCGCTAAAGCCGGAATTATTGCCGCTTAATGTAAGAGCGCCGGCTGCCGTTTTATTTATTGTCCCGTTTCCGCTTATTGCTCCCGCAATACTGAGATTTCCCGTTGACGTGATACTGAGGATTGCCGGATTTGCTATCGCATAACTTGAACCGACGCTTGCTGATGAGCCTGTCGCAAAACTCAATGTTCCGCCGGTTATATTGTGCGCTCCCGAAAAACTGTTTGCTGAAATTGTAGTTGCTCCAGCGCTTTGCGTAAATGTCCCGCTAAAGCCGGAATTATTGCCGCTTAATGTGAGATTTCCAGAAGACGTTTTGTTTATTTGTCCGCTTCCGCTAAGCTGATTTCCGTTAAAAGTTAAATTCCCGCTTGTTGTAATATTTAGCCTTCCAGAAGCTCCTATTGCATAAGTTGAACCGTTTGTTATTGACGACCCCGTTGCAATTTCCAACATTCCGCCGGTTATATTATGCGCGCCGGCAAAGCTGTTTGCTGAAATTGTGGTGGTTCCCGCGCTTTGCGTAAAACTCCCGCTAAATTCGGAATTATTGCCGCTTAAAATAAGATAGCCTGAAGACGTTTTGTTTATTTGCCCGCTTCCGCTTATCGCTCCCGAAATACTAAGAATGTCCAAAGACGTTATATTGAGCCTTGCCGAACTTCCTATTGCATAACTTGAACCATTGCTTGCAGACGAACCAGTTGCAAATTCCAATATACCGCCATTTATATTGTGCGTGCCGGAAAAGCTGTTTGCTGAAATTGTCGTCGTTCCCGCGCTTTGCGTAAATGTTCCGCTAAAGCCGGAATTATTTCCGCTTAATGTAAGAGCGCCGGCTGCCGTTTTGTTTATGTTGCCGCTTCCGCTTATCGCTCCCGAAATACTGAGATTTCCCGTTGACGTGATATTGAGGATTGCCGGATTTACTATCGCATAACTTGAACCGGCGCTTGCCGACGAACCCGTCGCAAATTCCAATGTTCCGCCGTTTATATTATGCGCGCCGGAAAAACTGTTTGCTGAAATTATAGTAGTTCCCACAGTTTGCGTAAATGTTCCGCTAAAGCCGGAATTATTTCCGCTTAATGTAAGAGCGCCGGCTGCCGTTTTGTTTATGTTACCGCTTCCGCTTATTGCTCCCGAAATACTGAGATTTCCCGTTGACGTTATATTGAGGCTTCCTGAACCGCCTATCGCATAACTTGAACCGGCGCTTGCCGACGAACCCGTCGCAAATTCCAATGTTCCGCCGTTTATATTGTGCGCTCCCGAAAAACTGTTTGCTGAAATTGTAGTTGCTCCCGCGCTTTGCGTAAATGTCCCGCTAAAGCCAGAATTATTGCCGCTTAATGTAAGATTTCCAGACGCTGTTTTGTTTATGTTACCGCTTCCGCTTATTGCTCCCGAAATACTGAGATTTCCCGTTGACGTTATATTGAGGCTTCCTGAACCGCCTATCG
>JAISRM010000082.1 GCA_031273645.1 Endomicrobium sp. | reverse complement strand
CCGTTTCTTCAACGGCTGCGCTTTCAATGTTCTTGTACCCTTCTGTTTTTAGAATATTTAAGTACTTGTTGTATCTGTCTTTCAACTTCTGGTCTTTACTTATAGCCTGCGCAAACGCGTTTATAAGCTCCGCTTTTTCTTCTTTTGTTAAGAATGTATTCAGCGCTTTATGTACGGCTTCATGATAAAACGTTCCTTCTGCGTCTGCCGCGCCTTCCGAAATCTCTATTAAGCCGTTAATAAACTTTCCCCAAGCTATGCGCCCGGTCTTTGTTTTTATTTCCGGCAACAGCTTAACTTTGTCGTCGCCGAAAAACCTATTATTTAATCTCTCAATTTTTTCAAAATTGATAGGTTGTTTTTGTCCTTGCTGCGCAGGCGCAAGTCTAAAAGGAGCTTCTTCTAAATCTTCTTCGGAAGTTCCTTGCGTGTCCGTTATTGCGCTTTGCGTTTGAGTTGTCTCATTTTTCTCATAGGCAGATGTTTCGCGTGAAACGGTTTTTTCTTGCGGAAAATATTTCTGCTTAAGCTGTCCTAAAAATTGTTTCGGTTTCACTTTATAGCCTGTGGCGCGGCTCATTTCCATAGCCTGCGCGCTTGCATTTAAAGCAATTTCGTTTGCCTGCGCCTGCGTTTTTCCTTGCGCCAACGCTTCATTGTGCATTATTGTTTTAACATCGTTGTCTTGCGCCTCTTGCTTTTCTTGCTCTACGGTGTCAGTAGCCAATTTTTTTGCGCTTTCTACAAGTTTAATATTTTCTGTAACGCCGTTATTTGCGTCTTCGCCTCTAAATTCTGTCTGATTATTGAATTTGTCAAGAGCCGTTTCCATTTCCTTAACTTCGCCTTTTGAAACAGCCGCCGCCTCTTTATTTGCGTCTTCAATCATTTGGTCAGCTACGGACACAGCCAGTTCATTAGGTAACCCTTCTTTTTTTAACGCAAGTATCAACTCGCCTCTTGCAGTTTCAAAACGCTCTTCCATTATTTTGCCTGTTAAAGCGTGAACGCCGGCAAACATCGCTCCGCCTAAAGCTCCGTAAACCGCCGCAATGCCGGCGTCCATAAGCGCGTCTTTTAAGAGCTTGTCCTGTCCGCCGTATTTATTTGCAAAATAATCGCCTACAAGGTTTTGGCTAAATTCTTCCCCGCCTTCAGATAACGGCACAATATAAGGTTTTTGCAAAAACTTATTTACAGCGTCAATCGCCTTGTCAATGACCTTGTTTCCGACGCGTTTAAACAACGGCGTCTTTGACAACGCTTTCAAAGCCGCCCCTACGCCTAAAATTTCTATACCGGCTTGAATGCCGGCGTTTATATTGGCGTATTTTTCAGCCATTGCAAAAGCCGCGTCGTCGTCGTAACCTTGTTTTTTAAAATTTTCATACATATCGCCGTATTTATCATTAATCTCGCTTAGCGCAAAAATACCGCTTGCTGCAAGGGGGGATTTTGTAATAAGAGACAAACCTAAAACAAACGCGACATTTCCTGCCGCCTGACCAACCTGTCCGCCTAAATTGTCGGTATCGGCTCTTAATTTATCAACAATCCCCTTCATGCCTATCTTTTCGTAGAATAACGCATTGTTGTTTTTAGCCCGGGCTATAGCGTTTAATCTAACGCGCTTTAAATCCTCTTTTTGTTCATAGGTCAAATCATTTTTTTCAGGAGTAAATTGAGTTGCTTTTTTAAATTCCGTCCCTAAAATATCGTCGCTTTTATCCATAATAAGTTTAGCGCCGATAGTATCGTTTATGCTGTCGCTTACCTGTTTTAAGATATTTTTAAAATCTACTTGCCCGCCTATTGCATTACCCTCTTGAATTTTGCGATAACCTGTATTTGCCGCGCCCGCCAATAAATCAATAACGCCGATAGCCGCGCCTTTTGCCGGGCGCTTAAGTGTTTTTGTTGTGTAATCAAACAAATCAACCGCGCTTTTTAGCGGGTTATTATAATTTGAGATTAATTCTCTTTGCGCGTCCGATAAAAATTGCGTCGCTGTGGCAAGAACGGACGTATTTTTATCAAACTCATAATTGATTGTTTTATCTCTCGCTACAGGGTCATACTTATGCAATTCTATTTCTTCCGCTTTTCTAAAAGATTCAAAGTCTTTTTCGTTTTGCGCTATTTCTGTTAAACTAATCGCCTTTGGCGGATTTAAACCTAACGCATATCGCAGCTCTTCAATGTCTCTGGACGACGTGGTTATATATTTTCTTTTCCCATCGTCAAAATCAACTGTAAACCCAAGTTTTTCGTCCATTATTTAAGCTCCCAATCTTTGCCGTTATAAGCCGTTTTGTCGCCGCCTCTTGCAATATCGCCGCCTAAGATAACGCCGCTTCTAAAATCTATTATTCCTACAGGCTCATTGCGCCCCAGATTAAATTCGTTTGCAAGCATAATATTTACAGCCTCGTCAACAATTCTGTTTAAGTTAACGTTTGCGACGTCATTTGACGACAAATCTATCCCCGCAAGCTCTGCCATTTTAAAAACCGCGTTGATATA
>JAISRM010000211.1 GCA_031273645.1 Endomicrobium sp. | reverse complement strand
CTAACATTATTTCTTTTAAAAACACGATGTAAGAAAATTTTTTTAGTAAACGTGGATTCCCATTTTCATGGGAATGACAGACGAGACGACAGGCTGCGGCTATGTTGTCATTGCCGCTTTCGCGGTTGATGACAAAACAGGCGCAGCGCAGACCGTTGTCCCATAAAACAGACTCAGTCTGTCAATCTTTTTCCGATTTTTTCGGTGTCATTTTTAAATGATTTGCAAAGAAATGCCCGTCTGAAGAAAGGGCGCGGATTAAGGCTTCTTTACTCCGATAAGAGCTGAAATTGATTTTTCAGGAGTCATAAGAAAAGAAGAATTTAGCGAAATTCCTATATTTTTTGCGCCTATCCAATCTAAGAAATTTTTTTGATTTTCTAATGTCCAATCGCCGTATCCGCAGGAAAATCTTTTTGTAAGCGCGCAGCCGTTTTTTGCTTCTTCGCGTTTGATCTCTTCGTTAACTGCGGATATCGTCTCTTCTGCCGCCGCCGAGCCTGCGGCGTCTAAAACTAAAGCTTCAAAAGTTTCTTTTGAAGAAATAAGGGCGTTTCTTTTCTTTTCAAGCGCGCTTCCTATAGTAATTGCAACTCCGTAAGCTTTAAAACATCCGTTTAAGAGTTTTGAAACGCCGCGGCTGGAAATTTGAAATCCGTTTTCAAAAAAAATTTCATTTTCTTTTAAAGAAATAGTTTCAACCGCCGCGATCGTTTTAATTTTTATAAGTTTTTGGGCTAAAGAGATTGTCTCTGCAATAAGCGTTTTGGTTTTTTCGTCGAGTTTTGTGCGC
The DNA here is from genome assembly GCA_031273645.1 of Endomicrobium sp. Taxonomy (GTDB): domain Bacteria; phylum Elusimicrobiota; class Endomicrobiia; order Endomicrobiales; family Endomicrobiaceae; genus JAISLV01. The sequence goes on along the minus strand of JAISRM010000211.1, from coordinate 4,929 downwards.
AGCCTTGAATAGCCTAATCTTATAAGAACGTCGTCTAAATTTATTTTGACTGCTGAAATATTTATCATGCCGTCATTTTACAAAATAAAAATAATGTTGACAAAAATTAAAGAAGTTGCTATAGTTTGTTCAACTTAATAAGCAAACGGCAAAGACGCCGAAGAAAATTCTTTTTTCTTCGGCGTCTTCGTTTTTTGGAGAAACAAAATGGCTGCGTTTATAAAAAAAGAAAGCTCTCTCGTTGAAAAAGACGCGATATACAATAAAACCGTGCAAGCCGGAGACGGCTGTTTTATTCTCGTTAAAAAAGGGCGGGTTTTACGCATAACCGACGCGCATGGTAATCAGGCGGCGGACTCTCTTTTTTATGATGCGACCGATTTTGAAGATCATTACAGCGCGGTTAAAACTATAGCCGCCCAAAAAAACGTTTATCTTACAACCGGTTCGGTTCTTTTTTCCGAAAGCGGAAAAGAGCTTTTAAAAATAACGGCCGACACATGCTCAAGGCACGATACCGTCGGCGGAGCATGCTCTTCTCAAAGCAATACCGTCAGATACTCCCACGCCAAAGAATATATGCACAATTGCAGAGACACATTCGTTAAGCAGATTTCGGCGTCGGATACATACTTAAAAAAAGATTTAGCCCCAAACATTAATTTTTTTATGAACGTCCCCATAACTTCCGAAGGCGCGCTTTGTTTTGCCGACGGGCTTTCCTCAAGCGGCGCCTATGTTGAAATGACCGCTTTAACCGACGTAATGTTTCTTTTAAGCAATTGTCCGCAGCTTAACAACCCCTGCAACGCATATAATCCCACGCCTGTAAAAGTAACGGTCTGGGAGGCGCAAAATGAATAAAAACTTCCTCGAGTATTTAAGCTCCATCAACAAAATGTGCCGCTACAAATGCGCGCGCATAGACGAACTATAAATCCCCTGCAATACCCGCATACGCGCAATCAACGACGATTCGTATGTAAAGAACATTCTTTGCATTTTGATTGCGTTATATTCCAATCTTTTTTTTACAAACAAACAGACTCGGTATTAAACGGAGGGCTTCCAAATGGAAATATTACATTCAAAAATTTTAAAACCCGGAGAAAAATGGTCTTCATGGATAAGCAGGGGAAAAATTTTGCGTTTCAGGGCGCTTGAAGCAGGCGCAAACGTTTCGCTGCTTGCCTATAACTCAAAAGATTTAAGCGAACGCTACAATATGCCCGACACTTTAAAAGCCCAGCACAGCGCTTTTTTAACTAAAGGAAATATTTTGATGAGCGATAACGGAAGAGTTATGGCAAGCGTCGTTTTTGACTCAACCGGCTGGATAGACACTATTTGCGGCTGCACGGATAAACAGTCCACCGATAAAAAATACGGAGTTACGACTTATCAAAAAAACGGCAACGATTATTTGAAAAACGGTTACGACAATTTCGTAACGGAACTTGTGCGCAACGGACTTAGCCGCAGAGACATAATGCCAAATCTCAATCTCTTTTCAAAAGTGTCATGCGACGACGACGGGAATATGATTTTTAAAGAAGGGCATTGTAAAAAAGACGACGTAATAATGCTGCGAACGGAAATGGATATTTTGCTCTTATTGTCGAACACGCCAAACCCTCTTGATCCGTCCGGCAAATATCCGTCTGTGGAAGTCGAGCTTGAAATTTATAAAGCCGCGCCGGTTGAAATTACCGACGAATGCGTAAATTCGTGCGCGCAAAATAAAAGAGCGTTTGACAATACGTGGAGATATTGCAGACTGTCTGAAATATAAGGAGGCTTGTATGGGCAGATATATAATCAGAGAAAGTTCAAAAAATGAGGCCGATGCGGCTTTCAGTCAGACGATAGAAGCCGGAGACGGAATATTTAAACTTATAAAAAAAGGTCAGACTTTAAGGATTACCGATCTTTGCGGACAACAGGGAGTCGATGTTTATTTTATGGACGCATTAGATTGTCAAGATCATTACAGTCCTTTAAAAACGATAGTCAATCAAAAAAATCTCTATATTACTTCGGGAACGGTTCTGATGTCGGAAGGCGCAAAAGAACTGCTGAAAATTACGGCGACAAATTGTCCCGAACACGACACTTTAGGAGGCGCATGCTCCTCGCAAAGCAATACGGTAAGATATGCGCATTCTACCGAATATATGCACAATTGCAGAGACACTTTTATCAGGCTTATAGCCGGCGACGGCAGATATTTGAAAAGAGACGTCGGGGCAAATATAAACGTTTTAACGAGCGTTCCTTTTACTCCCGAAGGCAAAACGAGCTTTAACGTAAGTCCGTCGAAAAAAGGGTCTTATATAGAATTTGAAGCTCTGACTGACGTCATGCTTTTAATAAGCAACTGCCCGCAGATCAATAATCCCTGCGCAGGTTTTAATCCTACGGAAATTAAATTAAACGTTTGGAATTAACGGACAAATTCTTTTAAATCGGAGCTTTTATCGTGTTTAAAAAAGTTTTAATAGCCAACAGAGGCGTTATAGCCGTCAGAATAGAAAGAACGCTTAAAAAAATGGGCGTTAAGTCCGTCGCCGTTTATACGCAGGCCGACGCCGAGAGCCTGCACGTTGCAAATGCCGACGAAGCTTTTTGCATAGGGGAAGGCCCTGTTAAAGAAAGTTATTTAAACGCCGAACTTATTTTAAAAGTTGCCAAAGAAACAGGAGCTGAGGCAATTCATGCCGGCTACGGTTTTTTAAGCGAAAACGCGGAGTTTGCCTCTTTGTGCGCCGACAACGGAATTGTTTTTATCGGGCCAAGCCCCAGTCAGATGAAGCTTTTTGGTTTAAAACACAGCGCAAGAGAAATCGCCCAAAAAGCAGGCGTTCCGGTTTTAACCGGTTCTTCTTTGCTTAAAAATATCGACGAAGCAAAGGCGGCGGCCAAAAGCGCCGGTTATCCCGTAATGCTTAAAAGCACGGCCGGCGGCGGCGGCATAGGCATGAAAATTTGCGAAAACGAAGCCGAACTTATTTTAAATTTTGAAGCCGTAACCCGTCTTGCCGCGTCAAATTTTAAAGACGGCGGCGTCTTTGTTGAAAAATATATAAAGAACGCGCGCCATATTGAAGCGCAGATTTTCGGCTCGCGCAGCGGCAAAATTTATGTTTTTGGCGAACGCGATTGTTCAATACAGCGCAGAAATCAAAAGGTCGTCGAAGAAACTCCCGCGCCCGATATTTCCCAAGATATAAGGCTTGCAATGCATAATGCCGCAAAAAAACTTGCCAAAACCGCAGGATATACAAGCGCCGGCACGGTTGAGTTTTTATATGACGCCGACGAAAAAAAGTTTTATTTTTTAGAAGTAAACGCAAGGCTTCAGGTTGAACACGGCATAACCGAAGAAGTTTTCGGCATTGATCTGGTTGAAATGATGATCAAAGAAGCCGCCGGAGAACTTGGCGAAATTGAAAATAAAGAGCCGCAGGGAGTAAGCATTCAGGCAAGAATATACGCCGAAGATCCTCTTGCGGATTTTCGTCCGTCGTGCGGAAAAATTACAAAAGCCGTTTTCCCAAAAAACGCGCGCGTTGAAACGTGGATCTCAGACGGCATCGTAATATCTCCTCTTTACGACCCCATGCTTGCAAAGATCATAGTCAAAGGAGAAACAAGAGACGAAGCCGTATTAAAACTCTCGCAAGCGTTGTCTGAAACAAAAATTTACGCCATATCTTCAAACGCAGATTATCTGTTTAATTTAACTTTACAGGACTATTACAAAAACGCGCAAATAAATACGTCGGTTTTAAAAAACTTTTTTCCAAAACAAAACGCTCTTGAAGTTATAGACGGCGGAGTGCAAAGCGCGGTTCAGGATTATCCGGGCATTACGGGTTATTGGCCTGCAGGCGTTCCGCCTTGCGGAGCAATGGATATGTTTTCTTTCAGGCTTGGAAACGCCGTTTTAGGAAATCCTTGCGACGCCGCAGGTTTAGAACTTACGCTGCGCGGCGGAACTTATAAATTCAGAGCGCCGGCGCTATTTTGTATTACCGGCGCGGATATGAACGCAAAACTGGACGGAAAACCCGTCGCGCTAAACGAAGCCGTAGAAGCCGACACCGGCGACGTTTTAGAATTTGAAGAAAGCAAATGCGGTATGCGCGCGTATTTGCTTGCGCGGGGAGGCTTTGACGTTCCAAAAATTTTAAACAGCCGTTCAACTTTTACTCTCGGGGCTTTCGGCGGATATGCCGGCAGAGCTTTAAGAGCCGGCGACGTCATTGATATTTTGCCTTTGTCGCGCTCGCAGCGGCAAAGCAAAACAAAAATTCGTTTTTCTTATTCTTTTTCAAACAGCTGGACAATCGGCGTTATTGCCGGACCTCATTGCGACGGCGAATTTTTAAAAGAAGAATTTTTGCAAACGCTTGCCGATACAAAATATAAAGTTCACTTTAACAGTTCAAGAACGGGAGTGCGTTTGATAGGACCTGCGCCGCAATGGGCAAGAACCGACGGCGGACAAGCCGGTCTGCATCCTTCAAATATTCACGATACGGCTTATGCGGTGGGCGCGCTTGATTTAACGGGAGATATGCCGATTTTGCTTGGTCCCGACGGGCCAAGCCTCGGCGGTTTTGTCTGCCCGGTTACGGTTGCAAGCGCGGAACTCTGGAAGCTCGGACAGTTAAAGCCCGGCGATAAAGTTTCTTTTAAACTTATAACTTTAGAGCAGGCGGATTTTCTGAAAGAAAAACAGGAAAAGTTTTTAAGAGCGGTTAAGGATGCGTTTCAATCGCCGCAAGACGTTTCCAAAGGCAGCCAAGCTGTAATAATGAAAACGCAAAACTCTGAGCCGCAGTTTTCCATAAACGCCGCAAACGCCAGAGACGGCGCTTGGGCAATTTTAAATTATGATCCTGTCAGGCTTGTGTCGGAAATTGC
>JAISRM010000202.1 GCA_031273645.1 Endomicrobium sp. | reverse complement strand
CTCTATCGGGTGGGAATCCACGTTTGATAAAAAATTATTTTTACATTACGTTTTTAAAAGAAAATAGGAATAAAAAAATATAAAACAAAAATGGATTCCCATTTTCATGGGAATGACAGGCACAAACAAAACAGGCGCAGTCCGTGTTCCATAAAACAGGCGAAGCCTGTCCCATTTTCATGGGAATGACAGACACAAACAAAACAGGCGCAGTCCGTATTCCATAAAACAGACTCAGTCTGCGCGGCCAAAGCTGCAAAATCAGTTATAAGAATTGTCGGAAACTTCCTCAATGTTATTGTCTTTAAGATAATATTTTGTTTCTTTGGCGATTACTCCGCTTAGCAGCAGCACGGCTATTATATTAGGTATAGCCATAAAAGCGTTGAACATATCCGCAAGGCTCCAAACTAAATTTAACGATATTAACGAACCTGCAAAAGCCGTAATAACATAAATTATTCTGTAAGGCGCGTTTGATTTCGGTCCGAACAAATATTGCGCGCAGCGTTCCCCGTAGTAAGACCAGCCCAAAATAGTTGAAAACGCAAAAGTTACAAGACCAAAAGTCAGCATGATCCAGCCCACATAAGGAATTTGCCCAAAAGCAAGATGAGTAAGAATTGCGCCGTCAAGTTTTTCAACATTGACTATTCCGGGATTTGCAATCATGCTTGAAACTATTACCAAACCCGTAATAGCGCAAATAACTACAGTATCCCAAAAAGTTCCGCTGCTTGCCACCAAAGCCTGACGGAACGGATTTCTTGTTTTTGCCGCCGCGGCGACTATCGGAGCCGAACCCATTCCCGACTCGTTTGAAAACAGCCCTCTTGCAATGCCGTATCGCGCCGCAGACATCAGCGTTGCGGCGATAAATCCGCCTCCGGCGGCTTTTGGCGCAAAAGCAGACTTTATTATTTCAGAAACAGCCGGAATTAAATAATCTATATTAAAGGCAAGGATCGCTAAACAGCCCGCAACGTATAAAATTGTCATTAAAGGAACAAGTTTAACGCATACGTTTGCTATCGATTTTATTCCGCCTATTATAACAAGAGCTAAAAGAACCGATATAGCTAAACCTGAAATCCAAACCGGAACATTCAGATTTTCATTTAGAACGACGGCCACCGCGTTTGCCTGAACGCTGCTGCCTATGCCGAAAGCCGCAATGGCGGCAAATAAAGCAAACAGCGCGCCAAGCCATTTCATTTTTAATCCGCGTTCAAGGGCGTACATTGCGCCGCCTATCATCGTTCCGTTTTCGGTTTTTACTCTATACTTTACGGCAATTAAAGATTCGGCGTATTTCGTAGCTATTCCAAAAACTCCCGTAAGCCACATCCACAGCACCGCGCCCGGTCCGCCAAGCGCTATAGCTGTGCCAACGCCTATAATATTTCCGGTGCCTATTGTCGCCGCAAGAGCGGTAGTAAGAGATCCGAAATGCGAAACGTCGCCCGAACCGTAAGCGTCTTTTTGAAAAGACAGTTTGATTCCAAGAAAAACTTTTCTCTGTATAAATCCCGTTTTAAAAGTCATAAACAAATGAATGCCAAACAAAAGAACAATCATCGGACCGGCATCCCACAAATAATAGTTTACAAGTTTAACAAAAGACGCAATTTGTTCCATTAAAAGTTCTCCAAAAAAAATTGACATAACTTAAACAGATAATATAAACTTACTTCTGCAGGCTTCGTCTATATTTTATAAAATAGCCGCAGCCTGTCCAATAAAACAGACGAAGTCTGTTAAAGAGATAATATAAACTTATTTAGCGCATTTCAACAGGAATATATATGAGAGAACCGCAGCAAAGCGCGTTAAAACGCAAATTAACAAACCGTCATATACAATTTATAGCGCTCGGCGGAGCCGTCGGCACAGGCCTGTTTTTAGGAACGGGCAGCGCTATTTTTAAAGCCGGTCCGGCCGTAATACTTGGCTATTTTATTGCGGGAATCCTTGTGTTTTCTATTATGCGCCAGCTTGGAGAAATGGACACGCATGAACCTATGGCAGGCTCTTTCGGGTATTTTGCTTACAAATATTGGGGAACTTTTCCGGGCTTTTTGGCGGGCTGGAATTACTGGATTTTATACGTTATGGTCGGCATTGCAGAACTTACCGCTATAGCTGCTTACGCTCAATATTGGTTTCCGGATTTAGCCACATGGAAAACCGCGTTTTTCTTTTTTATGCTGATTAACGCCGTCAATTTTGCCGCAGTAAGAGCTTACGGCGAAATGGAATTTTGGTTTTCCGCCGTAAAAATAACGGCAATTTGCGCAATGATAACGGCAGGACTCTACATTCTTATTTTGCGGCCGGAACTTGTTGACGGCTCGACTTTTAAAAATCTCTGGCAGGCCGCAACTGTGGGAACTCATGCCGGCGACCCCGCTTTTTCCGGTTTTTTACCGCACGGAATAATCGGTCTTATAACGGCTGTTCCTATTATAACTTTTGCGTTCGGGGGACTTGAACTTGTGGGAATAACCGCCGCAGAAACAGCCGACCCGCAAAAAACAATACCAAAAGCCGTAAATCAGGTAATATTCAGGATTTTGGTTTTTTATATCGGAACTCTTACCGTGCTTTTGTCTTTATACCATTGGAGCAATCTTTCTCCGACAGACAGCCCGTTTGTAATGATTTTTGACAAAATAGGTTTTAAATACGCGGCGTGGGCTTTAAATTTTATTATTTTAACTGCGGCTCTTTCAGTGTATAACAGCTGCGTTTATTCAAACAGCAGAATGCTTTACGGGCTGGCTTTACAAAATAATGCGCCGCAAATTTTTACAAAAACAAATAAACGCGGCTTGCCGCAGGCGTCTTTATTTTTTTCGGGAGCTTTAACGTTTTTAGTAGTTCCTTTGAACTATTTTATTCCCGACTGGTTTAACGCTTTTCAAATATCGATGAGTTTTGTTGTCGCCTGCCTTGTAATAAATTGGGGATTAATAGCCGTAACGCACATAAAATTTAAAAAACAAAAAATCAAAGAAAACGTTAAAACGGCTTTCCCTTCGCCGCTTTATCCTTTTTCAAACTACGTTACAATTTTTTTCATCATTATGATTCTTTCGGCAATGTGCCTTCCGCAGCTTGACATGCTTAAACAGGTAATAGCCGTCCCGATATGGATTTCAGCCGTTTACGGCGGATACAAAATTTCAAAAATCCTAAAAAAATAACCCCCCGCGCAGCAAACTGCGCAGTAAGCGGTTAGCCGATTTTTTAAACTTAGACAGACTGCGTCTGTTTTTATGGAATTGGCAGCCGGCGCTTGTCATTGCCGTGAAAACGGGAACACGTTTGTTAAAAAATTCTGTCAGACAGACTTCGTCTGTTTTATAAAAACAGATGTGGTCTGAAAAGAAATAATGTTAGAGACTATATTAATATTAAACATGGATCCCCGCTTTCGCGAGGATGACAGACTGAAA
>JAISRM010000114.1 GCA_031273645.1 Endomicrobium sp. | reverse complement strand
GTCCGTTATAAAAGTGCCCTGAAACACCATCAAACCTCTTTGTATAGGCATTTTTGCCTTGTCCTGCAAAATAACCAATGCAAGCAAAAATTCGTTCCATATTGAAAGAGAATTCATTATAACAAGCGTAGCTATGGCCGGCTTTGCCAGCGGAACGGCTATTCTCCAGTATATTCCAAAACGGGAACATCCGTCGATTAAAGCCGCTTCTTCAACTTCTTTTGGCAAATCGTCAAAAAAACCTTTAAGCAAAAATATGGCAAAAGCAAGACCGTTGCTTATGTAACACAAAAGCAGTCCGATCCTTGTGTCAATCAATCCTAAATTTTTTAAAAGCAGATAAAGAGGGACAAAAACTCCGGGAATTGGGATAAGCAAAGTGGCTATCAAAAGATAAAAAAATATGTTTTTTCCCCAGAACTCAAGCCTTGCAAAAGCATAGGCCGCAAGAGAAGATATTAATATAATAAAAAACACTCCGACAACGGTATAAAATACGCTGTTAAAAAAATAAGTTCCAAAATCGGCTTTAACAAAAGCGGTAACGTAATTTGACCAGTTCCACGTCTGCGGAAGAAGCGACATGTTTGAAAATACCGCGTCTTGAGTTTTTAACGACGAAGATACCATCCAAAAAACCGGAAAAACGCATGTTAAAGCTACGGCCGCTAAAATAATGTGGGCAATCGTATTGGTCAAATTTCTCTTAATTTTAAAAATATTCATATAGTTCCTATTTATTGTTATAATTTAATTTCTTTGAGCTGTATATCTGGGCAAAAGAAACAATGAGCAGCACTATTCCAAATATTACGGCCATTGCAGTCGAATATCCAAATTCTCCGTTGCTCATATATTCGTAGATCTTGGTAATCGGAACATGGGTATGCCCGGCGGGACCGCCTCTTGTCATTGAATAAATTAAGTCAAAAACCTGCATGGAACCTAAAATGGTAAGTATCGTTACTATCGTAAAAATAGGAATCAACAAAGGGAAAGTGATATTTTTAAATTGCTGCCAGACGTCTGCGCCGTCAACTTCCGCAGCCTCGTAAAGTTCAACGGGAATGGTCTGTAATCCCGCAAGAAGAATGATAAAACCGTATCCAAACCCTTTCCACATATGAACCACGGCAACCGAAGAAAGCGCCGTCTTTACTTCCGAAAGCCAAGCAAAATCGTGAAAATTGGAAAAACCTAAGCCGACAAGCCAATAATTTAATATTCCGAAATTGCCGTCATATACAAATTTCCATATCAACCCGACGACTATCCCTGACAAAACCGGAGGAAGAAAGAAAATCATTCTGTAAATATTTTCGCCTTTTATATTTCTGCTTACAAGCAAAGCAAGCATTAGGGCAAGACCGTTTTGAAGAACAAGCGACAGAAGCGTTATATAGCCGGCGTTGAGCATCGATTTCCAGAAAGCCGGATTATTAAACAAGATATGCTTGTATTGCGCAAACCCGACGAAAATCATGTCTTTGTCAATCCCGTTCCACTGAAAAAAACTCAGCTGAAAAGTTCTCAATATAGGATAGAGACTGAAAACCAAAAACAGAATCAACGCCGGAATAATAAAGCAAAAATTATTAATTTTTTCTTTAGGAGTCGTTTTCATCTGCCTGCCTTTGTCTGCCTTTCTTTTTCGTCCTGAACCTCTTTAGCGGCTGAGTCCGGAGTTCTTTCGCCTATTATAACAGACTGCAAATTTATATTTATAAAATTAGTAACCTGCCAGCTTTCAATTTTAGGAAGAGATTCAAACGTGTTTGAAATATTTTCCGAGAAAGTTTTAAGAACGGGAGGCAAATCGCCGGCTACGTTTTTATTTGAAGGTATGTTGAGAGTTGCTTTTGCAAGAAAAGCCTGCTGCTCTTTTTGCGTAAGCCATTTAAGAAAATTAACCGCTTTTTGTTTATTTGGAGATTTTTCGTTTACAAAAAGAGAAGAACCTTCGCCGCCAAACATTAGAAGAGGATATTTTGCGCCTTCCAAAGCGGGAGGCGGCATAACCCCGTAGTTGAGTTCCGGATTCATAGAAAGATAAACGTTAACGCCCCATGAGCCGTTAAAAGCCATTGCAGCTTTTCCAATCGCAAAGTTCCTTTCGGCGTCTTTATTTACCATAGTTACGACTCCGGAAGCAAAAAGTTTGTTATTTTTCATTTCTTCAAACAAGCTGAATATTTTTACCCATCTTTGATCGGTGTAAGGAATTTTTCCTTCTATCGTTTCAAGCACGCCGTCTCTGCCGAAAAGATTCCACTGATAAGACTGGGCAAAAGCTCCTATAAGCCAGCCTTCGCCAAAACCCGACACAAAAGGCTGTATATTTGCGTCTCTTAATTTTTTGCCCGCTTGAATAAAGGCGCTCCATGTTGCAGGAGGATTTTCGGGATCTAAGCCCGCCTGCGCAAACAAATCTTTGTTGTAATAAATCATTAAAGAATTAACGTCGAGAGGAACGGCGTATATTCCGGGCGCTACGTTCCATTCATTGCCTTCTTCAAAAGTGTTTTGAGTAAGAGCTTTTGCAAAAAATTCGTCTTTCCAGCCGTCATTTTCCATATCTTGCGTAAGGTTAGCTATGTAGCCGGCATTAATATATGACGCCACTTCTTTTTTATCTGCTATGGGATTAAAAACGTCGGGCAAAAGATTTGCCGTCGCAGCCGCAGATATTTTGCTTTTATATACGTCGGTAGGAGCGTATGTTTCAAACAAAACTTTTATCCCCGTTTCTTCCAAGTACTGCAGCGCAAGTTTCTCAAAAGCGTCTTGTCTGTCAGTCATCCAGTGCCACACAACTACGTCAGCTTTTGGAGTGTCGGCTTTCTTTGCGCCGCCGCATCCTAAAAACAATCCTGAAACAAGAGCCAAACAAATTTGAGATAAGACGAGCATCTTTATTTTAGACATTGACTTCCCCCGGAATGATTTTTCTGTTCTATTTGATTATTGCCGCATGAATGATTTTACGATTATACAAAATTCAAACATTATAAGTAAAGAAGCGCTTGCTTCTCAAGTTTTTACTTCTTAAAAATTTTTGCTTTTTTAAAGCTGCCACTTTAATATAGGTTTTCTTGCAGCCTCAACTTCATTAAGCCTTTTAACAGGCGTCTTTACCGGAGCGTCTTTTACTTTCTGGGGATCATGCGCAGATTCTTCAAGAATTATTGAACTTAAAACCTCGATAAATTCATCAAGAGTGTTTTTTGATTCGGTTTCCGTCGGTTCTATCATTATCGCCTCTTCAACTATTAAAGGAAAATACACAGTCGGCGCATAATAGCCGTGATCTAAAAGCCTTTTTGCAACGTCAAGCGTTCTTACTCCGTTTTGCAGCGCAGATTTTGGCGCTAAAACAAATTCGTGCATACATCTTGCCCCCGCCGGAACGTTTATTTTATCTTTAAGTTTTGCAAGCATATAATTTGCGTTTAATACGGCTTGCATGGAAGCGTTTTTTAAGCCCGCTGCGCCCAAAGATTTAATATAACAGTATGCCCTAAGAATTATCGGGAAATTACCTAAAAACGATTTTACGCGGCCTATAGTTTTAGGTTTTTTATAATTTAAAACATATTTTGAATTTTTTATTTCAACGCGCGGAACCGGCAAAAACGGTTCTAAAAAAGATTTTACCCCGACGGGACCTGCTCCCGGCCCGCCTCCGCCGTGAGGCGTAGAAAAAGTTTTATGAAGATTTATATGCATTACGTCAAAACCCATGTCTGCCGGACGGGCTATGCCCATAAGCGCGTTAAGATTTGCGCCGTCATAATATAACAGCGTTCCGTTTTCACGCGAAAGTTTTGCTATTTCGCATATATTTTTTTCAAAAACGCCTAAGGTGTTTGGAACCGTAAGCATAACTGCGGCGACATCTGAAGAAAGCAGCTCTTTAAATTTCTCCGGCGATATTGAGCCGTCGGGTTCGGATTTAAGAGAAACCGTTTCAAAACCCGCAAAAGCCGCCGAAGCGGGATTAGTGCCGTGCGCAGAGTCCGGAACGATTATTTTCGTTCTTTTTTGTTTTATAGATTTAAAATAGCGCGCTATTATTAAAAGTCCGGTAAACTCGCCGTGAGCTCCGGCTGCGGGCTGCAAAGTAAAATAATCCATGCCCGATATTTTGCATAAATCGTTTTGCAGATTGTACATTATTTCAAGAACGCCCTGCATGGTTTTTTCCGGCTGATAAGGATGAATAGCGGTAAAAGCGTTAATTTTGGCAATTTTTTCATTTATAAGAGGATTGTGTTTCATTGTGCACGAACCCAGCGGATAAAAAGCGGCGCTTAAAGCGTAGTTTTTACGCGAAAGATTTGTAAAATGCCTAAGCAGATCATTTTCAGAAACGCTTGGCAAAGCGCAGCCTGAAACTCTTTTGAGATTGTCGGGAACAGAACAATCGTATTCAACGTCGCAGTTTATATCGTAAGCCGCGCTGCATTTTGAAGATATTTCATTTAAAAGTTTATCCATTTTAAACGCCCTTTAAAAAAATTATGCTCTCATTGTTTAAATAAGAAAATATTACAAACCTAAAAACAAACCCGCATAAAACAGACTGCGTCTGTTTGTATAAAACAGCCGAAAGCTGTCATTCCCGTGAAAATGGGAATAGCCGCCGTTGTCATCCTCGCGAAAGCGGGGATCCATTTTTATTATTAATATAGTCTCTAACATTATTCTTTTTAAAAACGCAATGTGAAAATAATTTTTTAGTAAACATGGATTCCCACCCGATAAAAACATTCGGGCGCAGGCTGCTTAGGAAAAACAAATATTAAAAACGCGAGAATGACAAGCTGAAAGACGACAGACTTCGTCTGTTTTGTTTGTGTCTGTCATTCCCGTGAAAACGGGAATCCATTTTTAATATTAATATGGTCTCTAACATTATTTCTTTTCAGACTGCGTCTGTTTTTATAAAACAGCCGAAGGCTGTCCCATGAAAACGGGAATGACAAACTAAAAGGCATTTTTAGACAACAGACTTCGTCTGCAGGCTGCGTCTGACAAACATATTTCAAAAACGATAGTTTTAACAATAAAATAAATTTTCGGTCTTAAACTTTATCTAAAATTTCAGCCAACTCGTCTATTTGTTTCTTTGTTCTCTGTTCGGTAACGCAAAACAGCAGACAGTTTTTAAGCTCCGGATTATACTCCGACAAATCTAAAGGTCCTAAAATACCGCGCTTTAATAGAGCATTTTCTATTTTTTTTGCGTCTTTGCGGGTTTCAATTACAAACTCGTTAAAAAAAACCGCATTTTCAAATTTTGCGCAAAATCCATCTAAATTTTTTATTTTATTAAACGCATATCTGGCTTTTGAAATATTAACTTCGCCAAGTTTTTTAAACCCGTCCTGCCCCCAGCCCGACAAGTACGCGCACGCCGCTAAAGCGTTAAGAGACGCGTTAGTGCATATGTTTGAAGTGGCTTTTTCTCTTCTTATGTGCTGTTCCCTCGACTGCAAAGTTAAAACAAAACCTCTTTTGCCTTCTTTGTCAACAGTCTGTCCGACTATTCTGCCCGGCATTTTCCATTCAAGCCCTTTTCTTACGGACATAAAACCTAAAGTCGCGCCGCCTGCGCTCATGGGAATTCCCAAAGACTGCCCTTCGCCTACGGCGATATCTGCTCCGTATTCGCCCGGAGCGCAAAATAAAGACAGCGATATGGGATTAACTACCGATATAAAAAGCGCGTTTTTTGTCTTTGCGCTTTGCGCTAAAGAACGCATATCTTCAATTATTCCGTAAAAATTGGGAGATTGAATTACTACGGCGGCAACGCTGTCGTCTAAAGAAGCGTCGAGAGAGTTTTTTTCAATAAAGCCCGGGGAAGAGACGTTTACAAAAGATATTTCGGCGTCGGAATTTTCAAGATATGTTTGAACGGTCTTTATGTATTGCGGATGCAGCGCAGACGAAATAAGGATTTTCTTTTTTGCGCTTACTCTTAAAGCAAGAAGAACGGCTTCCGCAGCCGCGCAGGCTCCGTCGTAAAGAGAAGCGTTTGAAGCGTCAAGCCCTGTCAGCGCGCATATCATGCTTTGATATTCAAAAATCGCCTGAAGCGTGCCTTGGCTTGCCTCAGCCTGATAAGGCGTATAAGCCGTAGAAAATTCGCTTCTTGAAATTACTTCTCCGACGAGAGAGGCAATAAAGTGATCGTATATTCCAGCGCCCCTAAAAGACGTTAAAACTTTGTTTTTCAAAGCCGTCTCTTCAAAGAAACGCAGCAATTCCTGCTCGGTAAGCCCGTCGGATGAAAATCCATCGGATGAAAATCCGCCGAAAGCGGTTCTTAATTGAGCGGGAATAACGTCAAAAAGTTCTTCAGCGTCTTTAACTCCGACGGCTTCAAGCATTTTGCGTCTGTCTTCTTCATTATTGTGCGTGTATTGCATAGTTTGCCTTTTGACTGCAAATATTTAATGTAAAAAGAATTTTTTTAGTAAACGTGGAACACAGACAGCGTCTGTTTTGTCTGTGTCTGTCATTCCCGTGAAAACGGGAATAGCCGCCGTTGTCATCCTCGCGAAAGCGGGGATCCATTTTTAATATTAATATTGTTTCTAACATTATTTCTTTTAAAAACGTAATGTAAAAAAGAATTTTTTAGCAAACTTGGATTCCCGCTTTCGCGGGAATGACAACCCAGTCTTCGCCTGCTTTATGGGACACAGACAGCGTCTGTTTTGTCTGTGTCTTTTTTGTTTGTGTCTGTCATTCCCATGAAAATGGGAATCCATGTTTAATATTAATATAGTTTCTAACATTATTTCTTTTAAAAACGTAATGTAAAAAAGAATTTTTTTAGTAAACGTGGATTCCCGCTTTCGCGGGAATGACAACCCAGTCTTCGCCTGCTTTATGGGACACAGACAGCGTCTGTTTTGTCATTCGTTTTCACAAGGTCTGTCATTCCCATAACAATAACGGATAAAAAACGCATGCGCTTTTATCCGTTATCAATGATTATGCTTTTCGTGTTTTAAATTATTTTTTCGTAATCCTGCGCGCTGAGCAGGTCGGATAGTTCCGAAGCGTCGCTAAACTCAACGACGAACAAAAATCCTTTTCCATAGGGATCCTGATTTATAAGTTCAGGAGAAGACAAAACTTCTTCGTTTATTGCGACAATTTTGCCGCTTACCGGAGAGTATATGTCAAACGCCGATTTAACCGATTCAACGACCGCCGTCGGCGACGCTTTTTTTACGGCTCTGTCTATTTCCGGAAGCTCAACATGAACTACGTCAGTAATTTCATGCTGGGCAAAATCTGTAATTCCTATTTTAGCCCTATTGCCCGAAATTTCTATCCATTCATGCGTTGCAGAATACTTTAAACTTTCAGGAACGTTCATTTTTTCCCCTTTTATGCTTTATTTTTTACTGATTTTAGCATAAAAATCTAAATCTGGGAATACAAAGAAACCATTTCTATGGCGCTTACCGCAGCGTCTGCGCCTTTGTTTCCGGATTTTGTTCCGGCTCTTTCAATAGCCTGTTCAATCGTATCGGTAGTCAAAACACCAAAAATTACGGGAACCGTCCCGTTGACAGCCGCGGCGGCCACCCCTTTTGAAACTTCAGCGGCAACATAACCAAAATGAGGCGTAGCTCCTCTTATAACGCAGCCTAAACATATAACGGCGTCAAATTTTGAACTTTCAGCCGTTTTTTTTGCGACCGCCGGAATTTCAAAAGCTCCCGGAACCCATATTACCGATATATCGTCGTCAAAAGCTCCGTGTCTTTTAAGCATATCTTGCGCGCCGGATATAAGTTTATTGGTAATAAACTCGTTGAACCTCGATGCGACTATGGCAAATTTTTTCCCTTTTGCGTCAAGCTGCCCGTTTACAATTTTCATTTTTTCTCCCGTTAACAGCCGGAATGCCTGCCCGCATTGTTTGCGCGCCGGCGCGGCAAATCCGGAGTTTTTTATTAAACCGCTTTTAATATGTGTCCCATCTTTTCTTTTTTCGTTTTTAAATAATGTTTGTTTTGCGCCACCGGAGAAATTTCAACCGGAACTCTTTTGCCGATTTTTAACCCGTAACCTTCAAGCCCGACTATTTTTCTTGGGTTATTGGTCATAAGATTTATGCTTTTCATTCCAAGCTCCGACAAAATTTGCGCGCCTATTCCGTAATCTCTCAAATCTGCGGCAAAACCCAACGCGACGTTTGCTTCAACCGTATCCAAACCTTTTTCCTGAAGATGATAAGCTTTAAGTTTGTTTGCCAAACCTATGCCTCTGCCTTCTTGATGCATATATAAAACTACGCCGCAGCCGGCTTTTTCTATCGCTCTTAGCGCCGTCTCAAGCTGCTCGCCGCAATCGCATCTCATCGAATGGAAAATGTCTCCGGTTTCGCATGAAGAATGCACGCGCGTCAAAACTCCGCTTTTTCCTTTAACGATCCCTTTTACAATTGCAAGATGAGAATCTTTAGTAACGGTATCTTCAAAAAGTTTAAGCTTAAACGTTCCGTATCTTGTAGGAAAATCCACGCAGACTATTTCTTTAACGAGCTTTTCCGTTTTCCTCCTGTAATTTATAAGTTCCTCTATAGTTATAATTTTAAGGTTGCGCTTTGCGGCAAACTTAATAAGGTCGGGCATTCTTGACATAGTTCCGTCGTCGTTCATAATTTCGCATATCACGGCCGCAGGGTAAAGACCTGCAAGTTCCGTTAAATCGACGGCGGCTTCCGTGTGTCCGGTTCTTACAAGCACGCCGCCTTCTTTGTATCTAAGAGGAAAAATATGTCCGGGTCGCGCAAAATCCTGCGGTTTAGATTTTCTGTCTATAAGCCTTTTTACCGTTTCGGCTCTGTCGTAAGCTGAAATTCCCGTCGTGGTGCCTATCCTGTAATCTACCGACACCGTAAAAGAACATCCTTTTTTTTCAGTTGGTTTATCAACCATATTGTCTATTTCAAGCTCGGACAAACGCTCGTTTTTCATGGGGACGCATATCAGCCCCCTTGCGTATTTAGTCATAAAGTTGATAAGTTCGGGCGTAATTTTTGCGGCTGAACAAACTATGTCGCCTTCGTTTTCGCGGCCGGGATCGTCAACGACTATAACGGGTTTTCCGCATTTAATATCTTTTACCGCGCTTTCAACGCAAGAAAAACTGTTTTTTTTCATATAACCTCTCTTATACTTGCTTTAGCGCGCCGGACGCGCTGCGACTATTTTTTATTCTAAAATCCGTTTTCTTTTAAAAACTCAAGGCTTATCAAATCTTTTTTACCGGAAAATTTCTCGACGTATTTTGCCAGAATGTCGGTTTCAATATTTACGGCGTCTCCGATTTTTTTATAACTCAAAACCGTATTGTTATAAGTTTGCGGAATTATAAATGTTTCAAATCCGCCGGTTTTAACGGACGATGCCGTAAGGCTTATTCCGTCAACGGCTATCGAGCCTCTGTCAACGCAATATTTAAGAATATTTTGCGCGCACGAAAAAGTTATTTTAAAAAATCTCTCTAATTTTTCAATACGCTCGATTTTTGCAATGCCGTCAACATGTCCGCTTACTATATGCCCGCCAAGCCTTGAGGAAAGCTGCAAAGCCCGTTCTATATTTACTTTTGAGTTTGCTTTTAGCGACGACAAATTAGTAACGCTGTCCGTTTGCGGACTGTAATCAAAACTGATAATATTTCCTTGCGCAGATACGGCGGTAAGGCATACGCCGTTAACGGCTACGCTGTCGCCGGACAAAATGCCGCCGACATTTATTTCTATCTGAATTTTAGACGACGATATATTTTTAACCGTTCCTATCTCTTCTATTAATCCTGTAAACACGGCGCGTCCTTTACTTTTTAATTTTTGCGGTTATCAAAAAATCGCCGCCTATTTTTCTTACTTTCATATTTTTCACTTTTACAGCTTCGGATATTTTTTCAACGCCCGTTCCGCCTACGACAGAAATTGCGTTTTTACCGCCTATGATCTTAGGCGCGGCAAACAGGTAAATATCATCGACGCATTTTGAAAACAAAGCCGAAGATATAATTTCTCCGCCGCCTTCTATAAGTATGGATTTTAAAGACAAATCGTTTAATTTTTTAATTATTACGCTAAAATCTTTTTTTGCCGCGCTCATATCAATCGGGACAAAAAGAACGTTTTTTAAAGAGCGTCTTTGCGCCCTTTTTTTATCGCATAAAATTATCGTAGGAACAGACCCGTCCAATAATTTCAGATTTTCATTTAACTTGCCGCCAAAATCTATCGCCGCTCTGACGGGATTTTTGCCTTTGCCGTAAGACGTAAGACCCGGATTATCTTTTAAAGCAGTGTTTGTTCCGACAAGAACAGCGTCGTAGCGCGTTCTGAGTTTATGAACGAAATCTCTTGATTGTTTAGAGGTTATCCATTTTGAATCGTAAGTTTTTGAAGCTATTTTGCCGTCAAGAGTCATTGCGGCTTTAACCGAAACTTTCGGTTTTTCTTTTAAATGCCTTAAATAATTTTTCAGAAGAGGCCGCGCCTCTTTTTTTAGAAGACCGCCCTCGGCGCAAACGCCGTGGTTTTTTAAAGTTTCAACCGCTCCTGAAACATTAGGGTCGCTTGCGGCAAAATAAACTTTTTTTATGCCCGCCTCAATAATAGCTTTTGTGCAAGGCGGCCGTTTGCCGTAACTGTTGCACGGCTCAAGCGTAACGTATAAGTCCGCGCCTTTTGCCTTGCCGCCGGCCTGCAAAAGAGCGTTTACTTCGGCATGATTTGAACCGAAAGCCTCATGCCAGCCCTTGCCTGCTATTTTCCCGTCTTTTACTATTACGCAACCGACGGGCGGATTAGGATAAACGCTGCCTAAACCTTTCTTTGCAAGATCGATCGCAATTTTCATAAAACGTTTGTGTTTTTGCATTTGTTAATTCTCTTTCTCTTTTTTAAGCGCAGGCTGCGACTGTTTGATGCAATAACCCGCGTCTGTTTTGTTTGCTCTTGTTTGTCTCTGTCTGTCATTCCCGCGTTGTTAATATTTTTTCTTCCTAAGCAGCCTGCGCCCGAGTATTTTTATCGGGTGGGAATCCATTTTTACTAAAAAATTCTTCTTACATTTTGTTTTTAGTTTGTCATTCCCGCGAAAGCGGGAATCCATTTTTACTAAAAAATTCTTTTTACCTTACGGCTTCAGTTTGTCATTCCCGCGAAAGCGGGAATCCTCGTTTAC
>JAISRM010000041.1 GCA_031273645.1 Endomicrobium sp. | reverse complement strand
CAATATCCGCCGAAAACGGAAATCAAGGCGGATTTTGACAATGCGAAAAATAAAATAATTTTTTCCGCTTCCAAACCGCGCGGCGGCAGGAAATGCGCCGCGCACTAAGCCCGGTTTTTTATGCTGAACTTATTTTTGAATATGCTTTTTCTTGCTATGTTTAACCCTGTATTAAGACCTTACGGGGCAGGTCAGTTTCAAATCTCATTGTAAAAAGATGTCATTGCGAGAAAATGAGGCTTTTGCATTTTCGTGGCAATCCAGGAATTTATGAATCGTCATTCCGTATGCTTTAGCCCCGTTTTTAGTCTCTTCCGCACTTGTTGCGGGATTACGGGGGAAACGGAATTTCCCGATAGGTCTTTACGACGAGATTGCGGCTCGTTGGCCGCAATGACGGCAAAGGCAGATTCCCTCCCAACGGCTTTGAGGGAATGACAAAAAGGAGTAGATCCCGCAACAAGTGCGGGAACGATTTTCTTCCGCTGTTATCGCGAGCGCAGCGTGGCGATCCAGCCGTAAAGCGCAAGGAGTTATTTTGATACTAAATTGCTTCGCGGAGTTTACCCCGTAAGGTTTTAATACGGGGCTCGCAATGATACTTCCCTTTTTTGTCATCATCGTCATTCCGTGCTTGACACGGAATCTTCCGCTTGGTTTTTACGACGAGATTGCGGCTTCCCCGATTACGACTTTCGTGGACAGGCTCTGGCCGCAATGACGGCATAAAAAACATCCGCAAAGACAACAAAAAAGCCTTGCAGGTCGCGACCCGCAAGGCCGGCAAGAAATAATATAAAAACAGCAATGCCCGAATTTAAAAAATTCGGGCATTGCAAAGCATTAGCGGCAACTTTTTTAGTGAAACTCTATGAACTTCCGCCCATAGTCCTCGTGTCCCTACAAGAACTTTACTTTGTGCTCCAAAGCCCGTGTATATTGCAATATTCTCTTGCATAAACAATGGATGCTTTGCAAGTAAAAGTTGCTTCCGGCTTATCGCCCGGGTTCAAATATTTACGCCCGACTTTGCCGTCATCAGTCATAATTTCAATGAGTTCTATGTAATGCTCCGGCAGCATCGGGTGCGGAACAGAACCTATTTTAACCAAATAACCGTTCTCGGTTTTCTCTATAACGGGAATATGTTTTTCCTTTGCGCCGTCAACGGCTCCCGCAATAAGCAGCTGCATAGGTTTGCCGCAGCAAACAAGCTCTCCCTCGCCAGTATGCACGATTTCAGCAATATTGCTACATGCCTGGCATTTATACAATTCGTTCAATTTTGTCATCTCCGCCCCCCCTTCTACATTAATTTTTTTGCCGCGTCCAAAACAGACGTATAATCCGGTTCGATACCCTCGTCTTTTACATATTCCGCATATTGCACAATTCCGTTTTTGTCTAAAACAAAAACAGAACGGGCAAGCAAAAACCATTCCTTTATCAACAATCCATAATCTGTTGAAAACGATGTGTTTTTGTAATCGGAAAGAGTAATAATCTTATCCGCTCCGGCATTTTGCAGCCAACGCAACTGCGCAAAAGGCAAATCGCGGCTTACAGTCAAAAATTTGACATTATCGCCCGCGGAAGACGCTTCTTTGTTAAAACGCCTTGTCTGCAAAGTGCAAACCGGCGTATCCAAAGACGGGACAATAGAAAGGATAACGACATTCCCTTTGAGACCGCTCAAAGAAACCTCTTTCATATCCGTGCCGATAAGCGTAAATTCCGGCGCTTTTTGGCCAATCGCCAAAGCATTGCCTTCAAGATGAAGCGTTTGCCCGTTTGCAAGTACTGTTCTTTCCATAAATTCTCCTTTTTAAACTACCAATTTTCGCACAAAAGTTCAAAATAAGCCTGCGGATGAGCGCATGCGGGGCATTTGTCCGGCGCGGATTCATAACCGCTGTGAATATACCCGCAGTTTAAGCAGCGCCATATTACTTTTTGGTCTTTTTTAAAGACTTTGCCCGCTTCTATATTAGCCTTCAAGGCTTTATAGCGTTTTGAATGTTCTTTTTCGGCCACGGCAATATGTTCCATCGTTTCGGCGATTTCGCCAAAACCTTCTTTTTTGGCTATGTCGGCAAAAGTCGGATACATAGTCTGCCATTCATAATCTTCGCCCGCTGCGGCCTCCTCCAAATTATCTACGGTTTTGCTTATTTTGCCCGCAGGGAAAGAACCCGTAATTTCAACCTCCCCTCCTTCTAAAAATTTAAAAAGGCGTTCCGCGTGTTCTTTTTCCTGTCCGGCGGTTTCTTCAAATATTTTGCTTATTTGAACATACCCCTCTTTTTTAGCCGCCGAGGCAAAAAAAGTATATCTGTTCCTTGCCTGCGATTCCCCTGCAAACGCAGTAAGTACGTTTTTTTCCGTTTGTGTTCCTTTGATTGAGTTCATATTAACTCCTCCTTGCTAAGTTACGCTATTTTATATCGTATAAAAATAGTCGTGCAAAGTCCACAATAATTTTTGATATAATGGTTCTATTAGTAGAAAAGGAGTAATGTAGTAAATGTAAGCCGAAAAAATTTTATGTTGTCATGCTGAATTTATTTCAGCATCTGCTGTTTCTTTTAAGACACGACAGATTCTGAACCGGGCCTGCCCTGTAAGGTCTTAATACAGGGTTCAGAATGACAAAATAAAAAGGCTTATAAAAATTGTTTTAAATACGTTTTTGGGTGTTTCGCGGTTTTAAAAAATCGCGGGACAAGCTTTTGAGAAATCAGAGGCACTTTAAGAACCTAAAAACAGCACGTTATCAAGCACAAGATATCGGAACTTATAATCCCGATGTCTTGTGCTGAATGTTTCCCGCCAGTTTGGCGGGAAACTACGGCTGTTATATTTTGGGTTATCTTAAAGGCTCAAATATAATGGCCGTTTTTTATCGGCCAATTTTTTAGTTGTTGTCGTAATAACAGCAAACAAGAAGTAAGAATTAAAAATAACGAGGAAATATATATGAGAAAAGTTGACTTAACAGATAGGCAAATAATATTAAAAAAATGGCGAGATTTTTTAATTTTAGTAATTATAATAATGATAACTATGTCCTTATCAGGATTTTCTCAAACCGTGCATGATAGCGAGCAAATCAAGGCAGGCCAACCTACTAAAGATAGTAATTCTATGAAATATCCTAATTCGGACGAAAAAGTATTATTAAAGAAAAAGACACAAAAGCAGACACAAGAAGAAAAAATATGGAAAGAGGTGCCAAGTGTAGAAGATGTCAAAAAAGCACATACGGAAATATTAACACAAGATGAAATTAATGATTATCGTGCAAAAAAATATGCAGATATTAAAACAACTGACTATCCTTCAAAAGATTTAAGGTATGCTACGGATGGTATAAAAAATATAGTAGAGCCTGTTATTAAAAAAATGGCACCAAAATGCAATGAGGCTGGAGATTGTATATTAAATAATAAATGCACTACTGTAAGTTTATCAGAATCCATAGAAATCATATCTCTTTGCAGAAAATATGTTTCTGAGTATGAAGAGGCAATGTCTATGGAGGTTTTTATGCGAGGAATGGAGTGGAGGAAAAATTATGAATACGCATTATCATTATTAAAGAAGTGAACTTCTATGTTTTTTTATGGCAGGGACCTTTAATAGAAAAAAACTAAATTAAAATAAGGAAGCAAAGATATTATGTCCTTAATAAAATGTAAAGAATGTGGCAATGAAATTTCAAAAAAAGCTGAACAATGTCCTAAGTGTGGATATAAATATTCACATAATAAAGAATCATCTAACGGTTGCTTGAAGCTATTGCTACTATTACCGCTATCAATTATTGCCTTTTTATTATTCGGGCCGATTGGAATACTTATTGTTTTGGTAATTGCAATAATAATTTAAAATAAATAGGCTAATTCCTGCCTAACTTAATTTAGGTAGGATTTTAAGGAGAATTACTATGTCAAAAACTAAGAAAAATACAAATAATGTTGCACTTGCCGGTGAGTTTGCCGTTCTTTCTATGCTAAATTTATTGGATTGGAATGCTTCTTTAACATTGGGAAAAACAAAATCCGTAGATATAATTGCATATAAAGATGATAACGATAAACATATAAAAATTGAAGTGAAAACTGCTTCTGATACAGAGAAATTTTCTAATTCTGGCGACTTTGGGCATACGATTAGTTAGATGATGCCAGAAAAACATGAAAAAGAAACAAGAGAAGATTTATTCTATTTTTTTGTTAGATTTTCAGAAAATACAAAAAATGTAAAAAACATTATTGAATCTAAAAAGGACATATCCCCGCTATTTTATGTCGTCCCGAGTAAAATTGTTGCGAAATATGTCAAAGATGAGCATGAATATTGGATAGGATTAAAAAGAGGTAAAGAGGGGAATAGAAGAATTTTTAGGTTAGGAACAAACAAAAAAGATTATAAAATACAAACGCCATTTACGGAAGATTATAAAAACGCTTGGCATTTGTTAAT
>JAISRM010000269.1 GCA_031273645.1 Endomicrobium sp. | reverse complement strand
CTGATACAGGTCCTTCGGAAAGTTTTACATTTGACATATGGTATCAGGATCAGGGGCGTTATACGAGAAACGGCGCTACCGTCGGAAATCCTTTGATTCAGCCTCAGACAATAAATTTTTCAATAACCGATTCTTCGGGAACCCTTAATAATTTCACGGCGGTTTTATCGGGCGTAAGCGGAAAAATAATAAACGTTTATGAAAGCGATAAACCAAGCAGCGCGTCGGAATTTGTAATACAAAGCGGCAATCTTACCGTTACGGGATCGGGTTTTACCATAAATCTTTCTTATTCTGCAAACAAAGCGGTCGGAACATTTTCCGGTCCGGGCTTTTTAGCCGACTATTATATTAATGAAAACGGCGTTTACGACGCTTACTATATAATAAGCGGAGATTCATATAATAAGAAAAATTTTGTAGGCTGGGATTTCCCTTAAACTTTATCTTTGTTTATAGACGACGGAAAAAAGTTTTTTATTAAAAGGAAATATAATGGGTAAGAAACAAAACGTAAAACAGCTTCTTAAAGCCGCCGAAAAACCTTCTAAACTTTCAAGAAAACTCCATCCTTTTTACAGAGGCAAAATTGAAGTAGTTCCGAAATGCCGCGTTAAATCGATGGATGATTTTTCAATATGGTACAGTCCGGGAGTAGCTGCCGTTTGCTCTGATATTTACAAAAAACCGGAACTTGTTTACGAATATACGAATAAATGGAACAGCGTCGCGGTAGTAAGCGACGGCACAAGAGTTTTAGGGCTTGGCGACATAGGGCCGCTTGCCGCAATGCCGGTAATGGAAGGCAAAGCTCTTCTTTATAAGTATCTTGGAGGAGTTGACGCTTATCCGATTTGTTTAGGCTCTAAAGATGAAAGCGAAATAATCCGCGCAGTCAAAATACTTCAGCCGTCTTTTGGAGGGATAAATCTTGAAGATATTTCCCAGCCCAAATGTTTTCCTATCCTTCAAACTTTAAAAAACGAATGCGATATTCCGGTTTGGCACGACGACCAGCAGGGAACCGCTCTTGTAACGCTTGCCGGTTTAATAAACGCTTTAAAAGTTACCGGTAAAAAGATAGGCAAAATAAAAGTTGCGATGGTCGGCGCGGGAGCCGCTAATATATGCATTGCGCGTCTTTTAATGTTTTACGGAGTAAACCCGGGAAATATTGTAATGACGGATTCAAAAGGGACTTTGCATAAAGGAAGAACCGATCTTAAAGATAAAAATCCGCAGCGTTGGCAGCTGTGCGCGCAGACAAATGCGCTCGGTGTTGAGGGATACATTAAAGAAGCTATGGAAAATGCAGACGCGGTTATAGCTTTATCTGCTCCGGGTCCGGGGATAATAAAGCCCGAATGGATAAAAGGCATGGCAAAAAACCCGATAGTTTTTGCCTGCGCAAATCCCGTTCCGGAAATCTGGCCGTGGGAAGCAAAAGAAGCCGGCGCGGCGGTAGTGGCGACGGGAAGAAGCGATTTTGCAAATCAGGTGAATAATTCTTTGGGTTTTCCCGGAGTATTTCGCGGCGTCTTAGACGCAAGGGCTTCAAAAATAACGGACAATATGTGCATAACGGCGGCCGCAGAAATTGCCGCCCATATAGCAGACAATAAAATAAGACCCGATAAAATTTTGCCGTCGATGAGCGATTGGGAATTGTTCCCAAGAGTCGCGGCTGCCGTAGGCGTAAAAGCCGTAAAAGAAAAAGTTGCGGCAAAGAAATTAAGCTACGATAATTTTTATAATGCGGCAAAAGACATAATAAAAAGAAGCAGAGCCGTTACGCAAACGATGATGTCAAAAGGATATATAAGGAAAGTTAAAAATTAAAAACGGTAAAATTGAAAAATCGCGCTTTCTCGTCAATTACGGCGGTATTTACCCGTAAAACAATCCGAAGCTGCCGCTTTTTTTATGAGTTGTTTAACTTCCTCATTTTAAAATGAGAAAAATAAAATCTGAAATTATAACTATGGCTGTTGAAGAGCTTTGCGCTTTGGCAAATTACGAACTTCCAAACGACGTTTTGTCCGCTTTAAAAGCGGCGCATAAAAAGGAAAATGTTCCCGCAAAAAATGTTTTAGCCCAGATAATTAAAAACGCCCGCATAGCAAAAGACGAAAAAATTCCTCTTTGTCAGGATACGGGAACGGCGAATTTTTTTATAGATTTAGGGCGCGGCGTTCAAATAGAAGGCTTAAACCTGTATGACGCCGTAAATAAAGGCGTAAGTTTAGGCTATAAAAACAACTATTTAAGAAAATCAATTCTTTGCGATCCGCTTATAAGAAAAAATACCGGCGATAATACTCCGGCAAACGTCTATGTGAATTTTTCCGATGATGACAATATAAAAATAACTTTTTTGCCAAAAGGCGGCGGCAGCGAAAACGCAAGCGCCTTAAAAATGCTTAACCCTTCGCAAAGCTGGGAAGGAATTAAGAATTTTATTTTACAGACGGTCAAAGAAAAAGGCGCAAACGCCTGCCCGCCTTTAATAATAGGAGTTGCCATAGGCGGCGATTTTTCCTGCGCGGCAAAAAACGCCAAAGCGGCTTTACTTAGAAAAATAGGCTCCAAAAATAAAAATCCTTTTTACGCTAAAAAAGAAAAAGAGCTTCTTAAAGAAATCAATAAGCTTGCAATAGGCCCTATGGGCATTGGCGGCAAAACTACGGCTCTTGCAGTTTTTATCGACGCAAAACCGCGCCATATAGCAAGCCTTCCGGCCGCAGTAAGCATTCAATGTCATTCTCACCGTCATAAAACTATCGTCTTGTAGGTATGGCGGAACTTAAAATGCGGGGAAGCTGAAATTTAAATGAAAAAATTGACGATACGGGAAATATTATTAAACGCGGGCGCATTAAAAGCAGGAGAACCCGTTTTACTTTCCGGAACTGTATATACGGCAAGAGACGCCGCCCATAAAAGAATATCCGATTTGCTAAATAAAGGCGCAAAGCCTCCGTTTGAACTGCGCGGCGCGGCGATTTATTATTGCGGGCCGGCTCCCGCAAAACCTGGAACAATTATAGGAGCATGCGGCCCTACGACGTCTGCAAGAATGGATGCGTTTACGCCTCAAATGCTTGAAAACGGAGTTAAAATTCTTATAGGCAAAGGTCCGCGTTCAAAAGAAGTTTCCGACTCTATCGTAAAAAATAATGCCGTTTATTTTATTGCGACGGGCGGAGCAGCCGCTTTGCTTTCAAAAACCGTAATAAAAGCCGGCATTTGCGCTTTTAAAGATTTAGGACCTGAAGCCGTGTATAAACTTGAAGTAAAAGATATGCCGCTTATCACTGCCATAGACGCCTGCGGAAACGATATTTTTAATAGACAGGCTAACAATGATCAAAACGACTAACCCCGACAGGGTTAGGTTTAAAAATTTATTTTTTATTGCGGAGAATTATATGTTTTTAGCCATAGACATAGGAAACACCAACATAACGCTGGGCGTTTTTGATATTAAAAACGGAAAGCTTTTGCCCGTACCTAAAAAAGTATGGAGAATGTCAACGATAAAAGGGCAAACTTCCGACGAGTACGCCACAATGATGATGGATATGTTTTTTTATTCGGGATATAATGCAAAATCGGTAGCGCATGTGGCGATAGCAAGCGTGGTTCCGTCTTTAAATTCCGTTTTTGAAGATTTGGTGAAAATTTATTTTAAGAAAAAAGCGTTTTTTGTAACTCACGTAAACAACGGCGGCTTAAAATTTGCGACGTCAAACCCGAAAGAAACGGGCGCCGACAGAATAGCCGACGCTGTGGCGGCCTATTCTCTGTTTGGCGGAGGAACGGTAATAATAGATTTTGGAACGGCCACCACTTTTGACTGCGTGGATTTGAAAGGAAAATACATAGGCGGAGCGATAGCTCCAGGTCCTGCGATTGCAGCCCAGTCTTTAAGCATAAAAACAGCCCAGCTGCCGCAGGTTGAAATGAAAAAACCTTCGCAGACTATAGGCAAAAACACCGTCGAATGCATACAGTCCGGACTGTTCTTTGGATATGTCGGACTTATAAAAGAATTGATTTTAAGAGTTAAAAAAGAAATGAAAGTAAACCGCGTGATAGCTACGGGAGGTCTTGCGGAGCTTATTTCATGCGAAATAAAAGAAATTGAATGCATATGTCCCGACCTTACGCTTGAAGGCATAAGAATAATTTGGGAAAAAGAAAATAAACGAATGAAAAAAAAGGCAGTATAATTTTATATTTTACAGAGGATATTATGAGAAAGATATTTTTACCTGTTTGCTTTATCGCTTTGTTTGTCTCGTCGGCGTTTGCGCATCCTTACGAAGCTTTTAATTACGTTATGTCGCGCTATGTAACGCCGGACGATTCCGAAGCAAACCGTATTTTCGAGCAATTTACAAAAGACGTCGGGCAGGCCATAGGCGGCGGCTCATATGGAAACTCCTCGGGCATAGATACGTTCGGGTTTAATATGAGCATTAAAATGTCTTATCAGCAGGTTACTTCCGAAAACGCAATAGTAAATAAAAACGGCGACACGGCTATTTATTATCCAGTAGTTCAGGGGGACTTTGGGCTTGCAGAAAAATTGCTTGGCGTGGCGAGGCTTTCTTATTCAAACGATTCTTACGTTAT
>JAISRM010000257.1 GCA_031273645.1 Endomicrobium sp. | reverse complement strand
GCTGCCGCTCATTTGAAGCTTAACGGCCAGAGTCAAAACCGCTTTTTGATATTTTCCGGAATTTTCGCTTTTAAATTTATCAATATCAAAATTTATTCCGTTTTGGGCAAACGTTTCTAAAATTTCTTTCCTTGCCGAATTCATCGCCACGCCCCGCATAAAACCGAGAGCCTCAGCGTATTTCTCTTTTTTCATCAAAAATTCAAGATAGCTTCTTGAGTCGACGCTCAGAGCGCTGTTTAAAACGGACTCTAAGGCGCTTTTAAGATTATCAATTGAATCATCGGCGTTCTTTGTTATAAAATCAAACAAAGCCGCAGGATTTGAAGACGTATAATCAAACCTGCTGTCTAAAGAAGCGTTATATCCTTTGTTATAACTCTGCTTTGCGGTTTTTGCCGTTTTGACTTCTTCTTTAATGTTGCCAAGAAGCGCGGTGTCTGAAACGCTTAAAGCGGCGGCATTATCATCTGATAAAAATCTTTTTATATTTTCCTGCGAGGCGTTTTTTGGAAATTCAATTTCAGATTTGCCGGATCGCCTGTACGACGAGTTTTCGCCTGCTATAGGAATTATTGAATATTTTTTCCATATATCTATTTTTCCTGCGGCAAAAGCGTCTAAAATATTATCGTCAAATTTTACCGTTATTCTTATGTCTTGCCCCATAGCAAAGCTCTCGTTTTTTAAAGTCTGAAATTTTTGCAGAAGTTCCTGCGCTTTCAGCAAATCTTTTATACTTTGCGCATCTATGCGGCTGCCGTCATAAGAAACATCGGAATAATTTGAAGCGTTTACTTCTACAATAAACCTTATTCCCTCTTTGCGCAGCCTATTTATCGACTCAGCATACATTTTTGCCTGATCTTGACTTACAACAAATATCCCTATTCCGTTTGCCTGAGATTCATTTTTGCACATGCTTTCAAAATTAGAAAGTTTTTCACTGTCGTACAGATTTAAAACTATTTCTTTTGAAGGAGAGTTTACGGAATTGGTATGGTCGTTTTTCATAATGTCTATAACGCCTGAAGCTGTAAGCTCGTTTGTAACGACAATTTGTTTTATCCCTTTAAAAGCGTCGTCTAAAACTCCTTCGGCGACAAGCTCTTTAAGAGCCTGAGCCTGTATGTTTGCATCAACTGCTTGCGCTTGGCTTGCTGAATAAAAACCTATGCGCATTAATCCGTATTCATCATATCTCTGATATACGTTTGTTTTTGAATCTCCGTCAGTTATTGAGACTTTTATTTTTCTCCACTGCGAAGCTTTCGGCTTAGAATCTAAAACAGAAACCAGCGCCGTATTAAAACCTTGATTTTGAAGCGTTTGCGCAAGCGAAAGATCGCTATCGTTTAGCAAAACTAAAGAATCTTGTATTCCTATATTTTCGCTTTCAAATTCTTTCAGCTGCGAATTATCCGCAACGGCATTTACGGCAATTTGCTGGCTTAACTTAACTTCTCTTGCCGGATTTGCAAATTCTAAAGCCTGCCGCGCGGCATATTGACCCGTCAAATTCTTTTGTTTGAATTTATTGTTATATATCTCCCATAAAGCGTTTAAATTATCGTCTTCTTTAATTTCTCCGGACTGCATTTTTCTAATGTATTCTATAACTGAAAGCCCCATCAGATTCCAATCAATTGTTCTGTTTGCAAATGCATCATGAGCCTCGTTTACTTTTGAGAGAAACATCTTTGCATCCATATGAGGCTCGCCGTATATGCCGTTTGATTTAAGGCTTAATCCGGCAGACTTGGCTTCAGCGGTATAATTATCATACTTTTCTGCAAAACTCTTTGACCTGTGATTGCCGGAAATATCATGCGCTTCAGATATTGAATAAGCAAAAATTTCATGCAGCGTGACTATGCGCAAATCTTTTTGGTCGAGGTTAGGGAACAATTCATCTAAAAGATTGTGACCGCTTTCATGCAGCAATACATATAAATCTGTTAAATCAAACATAAGAGATGATGTCGCGTTCTGATTTGTTTCTGCAGTAAGCTTTGACGCTGTTTCTATTTGAGCGTACATTTTTTTATTATTTAAATCTATATGCTTAAAATCTTTGGCAAGTTCAGGCGATCTTGAAACAAGCAATTCCCAAACGGCCGTTAAAGCGGCTCTTAAATCAAAATCGCCGGCTATATTGTTTTCTATCAAAGAAGAGATATTATTTAACATTTCATCTTTGATGTTTTTAGAATCAAACTCAAGTCCGGCGGCTTTTAAATACATATACGCAAAAACTCTGTATTTTAAACCGATGTTTTTATCGGAAATTAACGAGACAAGATAATCTTTTGAATTTCTTTGGGCAATTATTTTTAAATACTGCTCGTCGCCGTTTTTAAACAAAGACTGCAAAGAATCGGCGGGAAATAAAGAAAGATTGTCCGCTATAAGCTTTTCCGCTATTGAAAGCTGCTCCTGATAATTAAGGTTTGAAAACATGGATACCAGCATAGCCGTTGACTTGCTCTTGGTCAAATTGGAATATGCCTGCGCAACAATTTCAACAAACTGCGGCGGCGAAGGATTGCTTATTATTTCAACTGTTTCAAAGGGTTCGTCATAATCCATTAATGTTTCCAGATAAGATTGACCGAGTTTATTAAATTCTTCGGCTTGTATAAAAACATATTTTTTACCTTTATAAATAAAATGTTGTCCGTTTATAATTTTCTGCGCCAAAGGAAACTCGACTTGATCTGCATATTCTGTAAGCGCATTGCCTTTCGTCAATGAAACAAACTTTTTATTTGCCGGCAAACTGTCTATTACAACCGGTTCAACCGGCTCAAGATAAACTGATTTCCAATTAGGTTTCTTGTTTAAAAGAGATTTTCTAACGTCTGCAAACATTTTTTGCAAACCGAAATCTGCCCTTGAACGCTCTATATGTTCGTCAAGAAAAGACATGTCAAGCGCCAAATCTTGCGGAATTTTTAAAACATCTGCGAAATCTGAAAGAGTTTTAGAAGAAGCGCCGGCTTTTTCTTGGGCAAGAAGTATTGTCGTTCCTGCGTCTAAATCAAATTCACTGAGAGTTATTGTTCCGTCCTGAGAATATTTAAACCACCATTCTCTGTCTATCCCGTCTTTTTCCAAGTTAATATCGTAAATAGCAATTATGGTTTCTCCTGCAAGATTTGGCTTAAAATCAGCCTCTTTGTAAGAGAATATGGGATCGCTTGAAGCGCGCGAGCCTATACGTTCTTTAAGCCAGCCGCTTTTGTCTTTTTGAGCCAAAATATCAAACACTTCTGCAACTCTTCCGGCTGCAGCCCAATTATCAACGCCGAGTTTTTCCATAACCTGAGCCTGAAGCCTGTGAGCCGACGCTTCAGTGTCAAAAAGATTTACCAGCTCTTTTTTTAAATAGTCTTGAATATGAACGTTTTCATGGGCAAGCAGCGCGGCTATTCTTTTTACCGCATCGCTTTGCGCAATTTTGTTTCCGTCGGAATCTCTTAACATTGTTGCCGAAATTACAATAACTTCATCTCCGTTAGCAAGGGCGTCATAACGCTCTTGATCGCCGACAACAAATATGACGGGAGCGTTTGTTTTAAACGTAATTCCGTTACCGGAAAGCAAAGCATAACTGTCTTTTATAATCTCTTTTGCCGACAAGGTTTCTCTAACCGAGCCGATAATCATTTGCATTACAGCCTCTGTATTATCAGGCAAATAGGAAGTGGATCGTTTCATTATTGATTCAATGCTTTTGTCTGTAAACAATTTTAACATGTCTAAATCGGCGCCGGAGTCAAACAGCTCTTTTTTAAACAAAGGGTTTGCAAGCAAAGCGTTTATCCGCGCATACTTGACCGGATCTAATTTAATTTGATCAAAATTGTCTTTTCCTTCAGATGTCTCATCTTTAAGGCTGAGCTTTGCATTAGGATTTTTTTTATTCCAATCTCTGTGGGCTATGTAACTTACTTTAATTGTATTAAATATTTTTTCAATAAAATTTAGTAAAAAAACAGAACTATAACTTGCTTCCCAAGCCTTTCTGACCGCAACAGTAATAAGACCAAGCCCTCTTCTTCTTTCTATGGCGTCGCCGGATTGATGACGATTTAAAAATTTTTCAAAAAACTTCGAAACAAAAGTCGCAAGTAAAATCCAATGGATTTCCATAATGGCTGCTCTTTTTGCCTGACGAGCAAGTTTTGCTTCATTTGCTTTTTCTGTCTCATCGCTTTCTTCGGCAACCGGATTTAACTGCGCAGCTTGTTCTTCTAACACTTCAGAGGGTTTTTTATTGTCTGTGTTTAAATCTCGGAGTTCTATTGTCTTTACAATCTTTTCGGTGTCTCTGTCAACGACATCCGCTCCTTCTATACGACCGGTTACAGTGTTAACTTTTACAAAATAAGAAAAACCGCCGCTTTTTGTCTCGTTATAAAGCTCTATTGAAACAAGGCCGGGCTGCAATAGCTGCAATATTTTTATATCAAAATAATTGAGATCTTTAAATTTAGTATCGTTATTCTCAAACTCTCTTATCATATCTTCTATAATTTTAGAATTATCAAGAATAACTTCAAACGCATGTTCTACCATAGCTTGCGCATTTATCGCCTCTTCATCCGAAGGTCTTGTAATCCTGACGGCTTCAGTCGTGTTTTGATAAGCAAGATACTCGTCTTCTATTGTCGTCATCGTCATGCCTTCGTCGATTTTGTCGGTGGTCTCATAATTATGAATATGAGTTCCTTCATGGGCTATCTTTATGATCAAAAATTCTTCCTGCTCTTTTTCGGATAATTTTTCAAATGAATCTGCAGAAACGACAATAAATCCGTCTTTTGAAAATGCCATTGCAAGTTCCCCTGCATAGCCTTTTAAAAACAAAACCGGAAATCTTCTTATAAATTTTATTCCCTCTGCTTCAAGCCTGTCATAAGCTTTGCTTACGGCATCTTGAATTTTTTTATCGTTTGACATTTCTATAGATCTGTTTATATTGGGCTTAGACGCAAAATCCTTAAGGATAGGGGATTTTTCTACAGCAGAGCTTATTGAAGACGCGGAATTTGTTAAAAGAGGCGGCTGAGAACGCGGAGCGGAAACAAGTTCTATCTTTGGCGACAAATTTATGTTTGAAGTAATGCAAGATGTAAACAGCAACGGCGACAAGAAAAGTATAAACGCAATTATCAGAGTAATAATAGATTTTCTAACGTTTCTTTTATTGTTTTTCAACACGGGAGCCGAAGACTCCCCGACGCGTTTTGCCGCCTTTTCAAGCAATTGCGAAAAAAGTTTCAAATTGTCTAAAACGAAATTATCTCTGTCAAGCGAATTCTTAATTATGTTTTCAAGTTTGGCGATATCTCCGTCAAGAGCCGCTCTTACTTCGTCAAGATTTATTTTGCCAAGCGATTCTTGCGTTATCTGCCCGGCATACTTTTGAGAGAGGTTTTCTCTGATTTTTTCCACTAAGGCAGGCAAAATGGCCGCTTTGCCCTCGTCGGAATCAAGAATTTCCGCAGCCTTTACTATAAGTTCATGCTCAAACGTATCATTGCTTTCTTCCTGCGACGAGGGTTTCCCTGTTGGATCTAACTTTATTACTATATTTGTCCCATTTATTTTAACAGTATCATCGTTTACAGTGATATACTCATTGTAAATTTTTTTGGCAGAAGCGGAGTCAACGGAAAACCAGAGCTTAATTTGATCGACAATAGAAAGCGAAGCGACCATATTTGCAAGAGCCTGATAAGATATTTTGCTTTGCTCTTTTGCAATGCGGTAATAAGTTTCTTCAGCTTCTTTAACGCCCCCGTCAACGTTTGGAGTGATGGTAATATAGGAAACGCCTTTGTCTTTAAAAATGCGCGAAACGCCTTCCGTATGAAACCCTCCGGTAATTATTACGTCAACTCTGTTTACCGGCTCCATATTGACGATAATATCTGAAGCAGAGTCTCCTGAAATTACGGGATTTTCTATCTGGGAAGCAGAAATCGAATTAAATATGCTGTCGCTGAAATAATCGTTCCTATCGACGTTTATCTTGTAAAATTCTCCGACGCGCTCAATATATTCGTCAAGCAGCGACAAAACTTTATTATCCACGTACTTTACATAAAGCGTTTTATAGCGTTCTATATTGTTTTTATAGTATTCATAATCTGAGGAAGTGATTTTTCCGCCGAGCAAATCTTTCAGATACCTGCCGAAACTTATAAGAAAAACTATTTCGCGCTGGGCTTTAGTGTCGGAAAATCTCGCGTTTATTTCGTCGGTAAGCCTTTTTTCTTCGCTTACAAGTTCGAGAGGATTTATTTTCCGGCCAAGCTCTATATGTCTGAAATACCTGTTTAGCTGCGGGAATCTGACTTCCAAATCCATTTCAAATTTTTTGGCGATGGAAATGAGATATCCGTAAAGTTTATCTATTTCGCTTAAATTGCCCGTAGATTCAAGCAGCATAGAATAAGCTTGCTGCGGAAGAAGTTCTTTAAACGTTGAAAGCAAAGCGCGCAGCTGAGAACTTATTGCATCGTAATTGAGCTCTTTTTCTTCATTAAGTATTTCAAGATAGTACAGGGTGTTTGGATATTTGTATAAGTCTATGCCGAGCCTGTCGGTATGTTTTGCAAGCAGCGTAAAATATTTTCTGGAAGAAATTTTGTTTGCGGTATAATCGTTATAAAGCCTTTCAAGCCTGAACTGCCTTTTATTGTAATATTTCTTTTTAAGACCCGATACGGATTCTTCTATGCCGTTTAAAATAAGCTCTATGCGCCGACGCTCTTCTATCATCCAGCCGAAAGTTTTTAAATTTTCAAGATAAGCGTCTTTTGATTCAAGCCCTTTGATCATGTCGGGTCTTGATTTTAAAGCGGAATAATATTCGGCGCCGGTAAGCGCGCCGGTTTGAATCATTTTTTCTATGATTTGCGCATTGCGCGCGCCGGTTTGCCCGGCGTTAATCCAAGACGTGTCGACGTCTCCGTAGGCGCCTTCGAGAAACACGTTTTGAACTCCGTACTTTTTATCAAACAATTCAATGATTTTGCCGATATTTTTCTGAACGTCGGGATGACAGTGCAAATCTTGAATATTTATTATCACTCTGTCGGAACCTGCAAAATGCGAATCCGTAATTTTGCCGTAAGAGTAAGGCAAGACAAAATCGCTAAATATCTGCTTAAAATCTTTACCCGCCTGCGCGCCGTCAATTACGGCCGAAACCGAAGGACCTGCGACAAATGAAAAAAGAAAGCAGTTTGCAGCTATAACCGCCGTAAGTTTTTTAAAGAAATTTTTATCCGTCTTTATCGCCATAGCTTAACCTTTTGCGGATGCGCCTTGTATTTAAAATATTATACTCTATATATTAATAGGCCGCAACGGATTGTTCGTAAAAAATCTGTGAACTTTAGCAACAGCGGCGGCATGCGCCGCTTTTAAGGGAACTGCTTTAAAAAAAATGCAACAAAGCCGCTTTTTTAAACTTTCCCGTTTTCGCGGGCAGACTTCGTCTGTTTTTAATTGTCTTTCTGTCTTTCTGTCTTTCTGTCTTTCTGTCTTTCTGTCTTTCTGTCTTTCTGTCTGTCTTTCTTTCTGTCTTTCTGTCTTTCTTTCTGTCTTTCTTTCTGTCTTTCTGTCTGTCTGTCATTCCCGTGAAAACGGGAATCCATGTTTAATATTAATAGGTTTCTAACATTATTGCTTTTAAAAAAGCAATGTAACCAGACTTCGTCTGACAGAATTTTTTAGCAAACTTTCCCGCTTTCGCGAGAATGACAGACCTTGAGGCAAAGGCTGCTGTTTTCACGGGCAGACTTCGTCTGTTTTTATGAAGGTTGACCTTAAAAAACAGGCGAAGCCTGCCGTTTTCACAGGAAAGACAGCATAATAACAATTAAGCCGTTGTCTATAACAAACTGTAATCGCGCAACTCTAACAAAAAAAGCGGCGAATGCCGCCGAAGCCGCTAAAGAGTTACATCGTTATAATAATCTTGGGCGGATTTAAACATTTCATCAAAATTATCGTAAAAATTTTTAAAGAAACTATTGTTTTTGTCGCGTTCGTATATTTCATAA
Organism: Endomicrobium sp.; assembly: GCA_031273645.1. Taxonomy (GTDB): domain Bacteria; phylum Elusimicrobiota; class Endomicrobiia; order Endomicrobiales; family Endomicrobiaceae; genus JAISLV01. The sequence continues at coordinate 3,730 of JAISRM010000257.1, read as the reverse complement.
ACAAAATCTTTTGCTTTCTTCTTCTCTCCAGAAAACATATACGAATTAAGTTTAACAGATTCAAGTTCAAAGTCGGCGGGCTTTTCTTTTAACAGTTTATCGGCTCCGGCGGCGGCTTTTTTAAAATATTCGTTTGCAGCCTTATTGTTCTTCATTATTTTCTGTTTCAACCCGTTATAAAACAGCCTTCCGGGAGAATTTTCGTCTGCGGGAATAATTTCATCCTGAAGCAAAAACGCTTCTTTTTTGCGGCCGGCCGCAGAAAGCAGCTGCACTCTGAAAGATTTATCCTGATTATTGCCGCCTTTATCGATGATAGCTTGGTTTACGTTAAGAGCTTCTTCCAAAGCTTCCTGCGTTCTGTTTGCATAATATTCCTGAGCCAAATTCATTGAAAGCGCGCGCATATTGTTGAGATTTTGCAAATTGATTTCTTCTTGCGTCAGCGTTCTTTCGGGCTGAGTCTGCGAGGCGTTTTTGTCAGACTTTCCGCAGCCGGCAAAAAACGGAACAAATACCGCCAAAGCTAAAACAAACGTTTTTTTCATTTTTAATCCCCGCGCCATTATTTATTTGCGTACCGTTTGTAGATTATACAAAATAAGATTTGCATTCGCCTTGAGTTTTTTTGTAGTATTAGAACAATTAACGGGTGCTTCATATATGAGGCTGAGAGAGGAAATATAATTTTCTTAACCGTCGGACGCGCTGCGTTCGGGAACCTGATATGGATAATTCCATCGTAGGGACTGCAAAGTTAAAATAAACATTTAGCTTTATTACAATCCCCCGGAAAAATTATCCCGCGGGGATTTTCTTTTTGGAGACGATAATGGAAAAAGATCTTTTAACGGCCGGCGGACTTAATCTGGAAAGCAGAATTTTTATAGGAAGCGGAAAATTTCCGGACAATTCTCTTATCCCTGAAATAATAAAAGCGGCGGGAGCGCAAGTAATAACCGTGGCCGTAAGGCGTTTTGATTTTGACAACCCAAAAGAAAACATACTGAATTTCATTCCTCAAAACGTTAAAATAATGCCCAACACTTCCGGCGCAAGAAACGCCGCCGAAGCGGTCAAAATAGCAAGAATAGCAAAAGCCGCCGCGCAAACCGATTTAATAAAAATAGAGATAATAAACGACAACAAATACTTGCTGCCCGACAATTACGAAACGGCTAAAGCATGCGAAATTCTGGCAAAAGAAGGGTTTAAAGTTTTCCCTTACATGAACGCCGATTTGTACGCCGCCCGCGACATGAAAAACGCCGGAGCGGCAGCCGTTATGCCTTTAGCGGCGCCGATAGGCACAAACAAGGGACTGCAGACCAAAGAGATGATAAGAATACTGATTGAAGAAGCCGGACTTCCCGTAATAGTTGACGCGGGGATAGGAAGACCTTCCGACGCGTGCGCATGCATGGAAATGGGATGCGAAGCGGTTATGATAAACACCGCTATTTCAACAAGCGCAGATCCGGTCCTTATGGCAAAAGCTTTTGCGTTTGCGGTAAAAGCCGGAAGAAACGCCTACGCGGCGGGCATCGGAGAAAAATCGGAAACTGCAAGAGCATCTTCGCCTCTTACGGGATTTTTAAACGGAGACTAAAAATGAGTTTTTACGATTTTAAAAAACAATACGACGGCTTTGATTTTAAAAATTTTTGCAGGAACTTAAGCGATTTAGAAATTGTAAAAATAATAAATAAGGAAAACCTGTCGGAAACGGATTTTCTTGCGCTGCTTTCGCCTAAAGCGCTAAACCGTATTGAAGACATGGCGCAAAAAGCGTCTGCAATATCAACAAAACATTTCGGCAAAAGCGTTCTGCTCTACGCCCCTTTATACGTCTCAAACTTCTGCATAAACAACTGCGTCTATTGCGGTTTTTCAACGGCAAACGCCATAAAAAGAGAAGTTCTAAACTTTAAAGAAATTGAGGACAACTGTAAAATAGTTTCGGGATACGGAATAAGGCACATTCTTCTTGTATGCGGCGAAAGTCCGGTAAAAACATCATTAGAATATCTTCAGGAATGCATAAAAATTTTAAGAAAATATTTTGACTGCGTCGATATAGAAATATACCCTCTTGAAGAAAGCGGCTACGAGCAGCTGCGCGAAGCGGGAGCAGACGGTCTTGCGGTTTATCAGGAAACTTACGACGAAGATCTCTACAAAATTTTGCACACCAAAGGCGCAAAAACAAATTACCGCTACCGCATTGAAACATGCGAAAGAGCTGGCCGCGCCGGATACAGAAGCCTTAACGTAGGAGCTCTTTTAGGGTTAAACGATTTCGTAAGCGAAATGTTTTTTGCAGGACTTCACGCAAAATATCTTCAAAAAAACTTTCCGCAAAGCGAGATAGGAATTTCTTTTCCGCGCCTGCGGCCTGCGGCCGGAGGATATGAGCCAAAAACAATAATTTCCGACAAACATATTATTCAAGCCATATGCGCAGTGAGACTTTTTATAAACAGAATAAACGTATCCGTATCAACCAGAGAAAGCAACGCTCTAAGAAAAAACGCGATACCTTTGGGAATAACAAGACTGTCGGCGGCTTCAAGCACGCAGGTCGGAGGTTATGCAAAGAGCGGCAAAGATTCCGACGGACAGTTTAAAATCAACGACGGCGCAAGCGTAGAAGACGTAAAAAAAATGATATACGAAAAAGGCTACCAGCCGATTATGAAAGACTGGCTGTCTTTTTAGAGGCGACTGAGCGCCGCGCGCCAATGAGACGCCGCTGCTGTCAGCGCAACACCATAAACAGCGCCGTAGGCGCCCGAAGGCGACGGGAGAAAATTAAAAGTGAAAAAAGAAATGCCCAAAGGCCTATACGCCATAACCGCAGAGAACTTTTCAAACGGCAGAAACAATATTGAAGTCGTAAAAGAAATCCTCGACTGCGGAGTTATGACAATACAGTACCGCGACAAAATTAAAACAAAATCTGAAAAACTGCGTCAATGCGAAATTATCAGAAAACTCACGCAAAATTACGGCGCGTTTTTTATAGTAAACGACGACGCCGATATCGCTTTAGCCTGCAACGCCGACGGCATACATCTGGGACAAGACGACATGCCGATTGAAGAAGCAAGAAAAATCGCCGGAAAAGACATAACGATAGGACTGTCAACTCACTGCCCGCAGCAAGCCGCAGCCGCAGAACTTTGCAAAGCCGATTATATAGGCGTAGGTCCGATATTTAAAACTTTCACAAAAGAAAACGTATCAGAGCCCGTAGGGCTTGAGTATCTTGATTATTGCGTAAAGAACATAAAAATTCATAAAGTCGCCATAGGAGGAATCAAGCTTTCAAATCTCTTGCAGATTTGTTCGTATAAGCCTGAAAGCGTATGCATGGTAACGCAAATCACATCTTCCCAAAACATAAAACGCACAATAAAACTTGCAATGGAGATAATAAATGGCAGCCGTTAAACTAAACGGAAAAAAATTGTCGGTTCCGGATAACTTTTCAATTGAAGAGCTTTTAAAACAGCGCAAAATTGCTCCCGAAAGCGTGATAGTGGCGCACAATGACGCCATAGTCAACTCGTCAAATCTTGCCGCAGTAAAACTTAAAGACGCAGACGAAATAGAAATTCTAAGATTTGTAGCCGGCGGATAAAACGCCGAACCAAAACTGATAATGAAAAGCTTATAAACCATAAAGCTGCGTTTCAGCAATGCCTGCAGACTGCGTCTGTTTTTATAG
>JAISRM010000256.1 GCA_031273645.1 Endomicrobium sp. | reverse complement strand
TATTAATATTAAAAATGGATTCCCATTTTCATGGGAATGACAGACACAAACAAAACAGCCTTCGGCTGTGTTTATGTGAGATGACAAAACAGACACTGTCTGTCTTTCAGTTTGTCATTCCCGCGTTTTTAGTATTTGTTCTTCCTTAGCAGCCTGCGCCCGAATGTTTTTATCGGGTGGGAATCAATGTTTGCTAAAAAATTCTTTTTACATTGTGTCTTTAAAAGAAATAATGTTAAAAACTATATTAATATTAAACATGGATTCCCATTTTCATGGGAATGACAGACACAAAACAGGCGAAGCCTGTGTTTCATAAAACAGACGAAGTCTGCCGCAGGGGATACGTTAACAATTTACAATGAAAAAAATATCAGAAGATCTTAAAATCAAACTTCTTCCGTGGCTGGCGGCGCTGGCGATGTTTATGCAGATGCTCGACGGTTCGGTTTTAAACACCGCTTTGCCGTCGATAGCTTTAAGCTTTCGAGAAAACCCTCTGCAAATGCAGGCGGCCGTAATTTCATACCTGATTTCAGTGGCGGTATGTCTTCCGATTGCCGGCTGGATTTCCGACAAATTCGGAATTAAAAAGACTTTCATGTTTGCGATAGCCGCGTTTACTGCAGGCTCTTTATGCTGCGCGTTGTCGAATTCTTTGTTTACGCTTTCTCTGTCGCGCATTTTGCAGGGAATGGGCGGCGCGTTTCTTGTGCCGGTGGGACGGCTTGCAGTCTTAAGGGTTTATCCGCGCGAAAAATACGTAAACGTTTTAAGTTTTATAGTTTTGCCGGCTTTAATAGGGCCTCTTATAGGTCCAATGGTGGGCGGGTTTCTTGTGGAATACGCCAGCTGGCATTGGATCTTTCTTATAAATGTGCCGATAGGAATTTTATGCTGCGCGGCAACAAAATATATTATGCCGCAAATGCCCTCTTATGCATCGGGCGAAAAATTTGACTTAAAAGGTTTTTTTCTTTTTGATTTTGCGCTTGTCCTTCTTTTTGCCGGAAGTTCTTCGGCAAAAATAATTCCCGGTCTGTCAAACGGTTTTTTTATGCTTGCGGCGGCGGTATTTGTTATCTTTTATTTTATTTACGCAAAAGGCAGGCGCAACGCGCTCTTTAACCTCGACATGTTTAAAATACGCAGTTTTAGCGTCGGAATTGCCGGAAACCTCGTTATAAGGCTTGTCGGAGGAAGTCTTCCGTTTCTTGCTCCGTTATTTTTTCAGACGGCGCTCGGGTTTTCGCCTTCAAAAGCCGGCATGACGCTTTTGCCTATGGGAATAACGGCGATGTTTGCCAAAACTTTTGCGGCGCGCATAATATTAAAGTTGGGATATAAAAAATTTCTTATTTTAAACACTGTAATTTTAAGCGTTTTTATTTTTCTCATATCTTTTATCAACGGCGAAACGCCCTATTTTGCAATTATAGCGCTGTTTTCTTTTATAGGAATGTTAAACTCTCTTCAATACACCGCGATAAACGCGCTTGCGCTTATAGACGTTCCCGACAAACTTATGAGCGGAGCAAACAATATGCTTGCCGTATCGCTGCAGATTTCAATGTCTTTGGGCGTCGCTTTAGCGGCATATCTTCTTTTAAAAACCGCAGATTTTGAATTTATATCGTCAAAACAAAACGCGCTTGGCGCTGCTTTTAGCTTAACGTATGTAGTAATAAGCCTTTTGTCCGTATCCGGCGCGGCGCTTTTCGTTCTTGTTCCAAAAAATGCCGGAAACGCAGTATTTAAGGAGGAAATATGAAATTTATGCAATTATTTGTTTTGTGTTCGTTTGCGTTTTTGTCCGGATGTTTTTTTACGCCGAAATCGCCCGACGCGGTCGAGCAAAAAAAGTCCGGCGGTTACAATGCCGGAGCCGCAAGCAAAAAAACTTCCGCAGTTATAGTGGGAGCTTACAACAATCTTGCTTTTGAAACGGTTAAAAACTTTAAAGAAAAAATAACGTGGATAGACGAACAAGGCGCGGAATATGAAATGGATTTTAACGATTCTTCAAGCCCGCTTTATATTATGGGAAGAAACGGAGTCGTTTTTATCGCCGTAAGAGTTCCGCCCGGCAAATACATGCTGAAAAATTTTTCAATCAGGGCTTCCGACGGCGGCTACAGCGCGCAAACAGAGTTTAACAACCGTTATTTAGCAAATTTTGAGATAGGACAAGATCAGGCGGTCTTTATAGGGATTCTTGCGACGGTTTTTGACAAGTTTGCTTCCGAACCTTTTAATCCGCAGGGAGCCGCGACTATAAAAATCTCGACAAAACTTGAAAACGGAAAAACTGATTTATACAGAATTACAAACTTTTACAACATGGTAACAAAAATGCCGGTTCAAACAAACATAATGTTTTGGGAAGACAAAAACCCCATGCAAACGGCAATCATAAAATCCCAACAGCAGCAAAATTAAATTCATCGTTTTAAAAACCGCGCAAGATTTGTTTGTGTCTGTCATTCCCGTGTTTTTAATATTTGTTCTTCCTTAGCAGCCTGCACTCGAGTGTTTTTATCGGGTGGGAATCCATTTTTAATATTAATATAGTTTCTAACATTTCTTTTCAGACTGCGTCTGTTTTTATAAAACAGCCGAAGGCTGTCTGAGAGAATTTTTTAGTAAACTTGGATTCCCATTTTCATGGGAATGACAAACCGATGGGAATTGACAAACTTTGAGATATTTTGACGACAGCCTGCGTCTGTGTTTATGTGGGTTGATTCTTTTTTGTTTTAGAACATTTTTATCGGGCGCAAATCTGTCATAATGCTTTAACAGCTTAAATAAAGACATTTAAGCGCGGCAAAAGAAAAACAGCGTTTGTAAAACTTTTTAACAAGTCGGTCAACCTTAGGCATAATATGAGGTTGACCGTTGTTTTTGTAAGTGATAGAATATTTCAAAATTTTTAAACGGGGAAAATTATGGATAATTTCATTTTTGATATTGCCGCCGGCAGACAAATTTCAAAAGAAGAGGCTTTGCGCCTTTTTGAAACTGACAACGAAGATTTATTTTATGCCGCAACTAAAATTCGCAAAAAATATAAAGGAAATAAAGTAAAAATTTGTTCTATTATTAACGCAAAATCCGGCAAGTGCGCACAAGACTGCAAGTTTTGCGCGCAGTCTGCCCGTCATAAAACAAATGTCAGCGTTTATCCTTTTGTATCCAATGAGAAAATAGAAGAAGTTTCAAATAAAATGCTTGAAAATGCCGGCTGTTTTGGAGTGGTAACCAGCGGAAACAATTTGACAGACGGCGAAATTGACCAGTTTTGCGATCTGCTTAAAAAACATAAAAAATCAGACCATTTCGGCGCTTCTATAGGGTATGTTTCCGACGCAAACTTAAAGAAGCTCAAAGAAGCCGGACTTAAAAAATTACATCACAATCTGGAAACGTCCGAGAAGTTTTTTCCAAATATTTGTTCCACGCACACGTATGAAGAAAGAACAGACACGATAAAAAGAGCAAAAGCGCTCGGATATGAAATTTGTTCCGGCGGACTTTTTGGCATAGGAGAATCGGTCAGCGATAGGATAGATCTGGCTTTTACTTTAAAAGAACTCGGAGCAGACAGCGTTCCGATGAATTTTTTAATGCCGGTCAAGGGAACGGCTTTGGAAAACGCAAAGCCGATTTCGCCTTTAGAAATTTTAAAAACTATTGCGGTTTTTAGAATAATTTTACAAACGCCCGATATCATGATTTGCGGCGGGCGCGAAGCGAATTTAAGAGATTTGCAGTCTATGATTTTTTATGCCGGCGCAAGCGGAACTATGAGCGGAGGTTATCTTACAACGTGGGGCAGAGACCCTCAAAGCGACAAACAAATGATAAAAGATTTAGGTTTAGAAATAGATCCTAACCGATAAATACTTCGTATTTTCAATTGGAAACATATGCCCCGCGCAAGCCTGTGGGAAGCAACTTAGCTGATAAGAACAACCTCTGTCTTCCCGCAAAAACGGAAAGAAACACTGCTGTCCCATGAAAATGGGAATAGCGCCGCTGTCATCCCCGCGTTTTTAATATTCTTTCTTCCTTAGCAGCCTGCGCCCGAGTGTTTCTGTCGGGTGGGGATACATTTTTAATATTAATATAGTTTCTAACATTATTTCTTTTCAGACTGCGTCTGTTTTTATAAAACAGCCGAAGGCTGTCTGAGAGAATTTTTTAGTAAACTTGGATTCCCATTTTCATGGGAATGACAAACCAGACTGCATCTGTTTTTATAAAAACAGCCGAAGGCTGTAAACAGACTTCGGCTGACGGAATTTTTTAGCAAACGCGAATCCCGTTTTCGCGGAAATGACAAAACACAGACGAAGTCTGTCCCATGAAAATGGGGATCCACATTTAATATTATTAAATGATTTTTTACGCTGCTGACAGTATTGAATTTATTGACGATACTGAGAACGGGAGGGTTTTTGTCGTGTCTATTTGGCCTATTTTGCGTTCGCTTAACAAAATAAGTTTTATTACGGCGTTTATGGCTTGCGGCCTATTTTGAGCGGCAAGCTCTCTTATTTTATCGTTAAACTCGTTTAGTTTCGCATCGCTTGCGATAAACTCGTCTATTTCCGCTTCAACTTCGCTGTTGTTTATTGCCTGTATATATTTTTGCAGCAGTTTTTCTCCGAGCAGAATTTCAAATTCTTCATTTGCAAGACCTGTATCAACTCCGGCTTTTTCAAGTTCTGCGCGCGAAAGCGATTGTATAATCAATCCTTTTAAAAATTCCATTTTAATTAAATCTAATTGCGGATTATCCCCGATATTTTTTTCAAGCTGCCTTAAATACAGTAAAGCCGGATCGCCAGTTTTAATATTTAACGCAGCCTGCGCCTGTAAAACATCATTTGTTTGTAAAGCTTGGCAGAAATCTTTTATATTTTTATCTGATAAAACTTCGCGGCGGGCAAAATTATATCCTACTTTTCTGACATAATCTTTATCTTGCATTTTATGCCTGCTTATCTTTAATAAGGCGGATTTAAAAGTTTCCAAAACGGCTATTTTTCCGGTAAGAGAACGGTCTGCGCCGTCAAAGACATCTAAAAGTTCGCTTAGCTTTAAAGCTTTTGGCTTTGAGCCGCTTTGCAGTCCTTTTTCCAAATCTTCTTTGTTTTTATAGCCGCTTACAATTTCTATTTCCTGCTCGTCTAAAGATATGTTGTCATATATAAACAGCCTGTCGTTTCTTTGGATAACATACCCTTGAAAACCTAATGTCCTCATTTTGTTTCTTCTTTCTGAAATGTTTGAAGGATTTGTTTCCTTTACAAAAACGCGTATGCCGTTGTTTTTGGCAAGAGACGTTATTTTCATTATTTTATCTTCGTCAACGTCTTTAAATATTTCAAAATCTACTATAAGATTTTTACCTTCGACGGCGTTAAGAATAGCCAGATACTTTTGAAATTCGCTTAAATTTTTTACGTCCATATCCATATAAATTTGTTCAGCAAGCGCTTTAGCCTGTATGTTTCTTATGCCGTTAAATTTAGATAAATTTGAAAAAATTTCGCTCTTTTCTTCTCCCAAAATATTTGCGCTTATGACAAGCGTTCCGTCTTCGTTATAAGTTCCGTAATCGTCTTGCAAAGAGTGATTTATGATAATGGCGGGCTTTGCGTTTTCAAAATTAAATCCGGTCGTTTTTTTAATTTGTTTAAGCGTTTTTTGCGAACCTTTGATTTTATCCTGAGAAGAAATTATCTCAGCAAAATCTTTTATTATGCTTTGCGCGCGGGCGTTTGATAAAACAAACAAAGCGTCTCCGCGCCGGCTTATCCAAACGTCTTGCCCGTCTGTTTTCCAGCCGATGTTTTGCAAATGTTGATCGGTTAAAGAAGAAACCGTTTCCATAAAATATACGTTTGTATAAATATCGCCGGTCTCATCGGTATAAGCCGCCCCGAAAAGTTCTAAAATTTCGGCGTAATTTGCGTTTTGCGCCGATATGTCGTGCATGTTTAAGCCGGCCATAGCTGAACCCTTTCTTTTGCTGACTGCTTGATTTTGCGGTTTAGAAGCTTCTGTTTTGCTTGGGCTTATTCTTAGCGGGGTTTCCTGGTTTAGCGCGCCTTTATAATTTTTGCGCGAAAGATATTTTAAAAAATCAACCATGTCGAGATTGGGATTGTCGGTTCCGTCTAAGCTGCCCGTATTGTAAAATACTTTTGCAGGCAGCGCTTGCTGCGCTATTGCTTTTGACGCTTCTGCGCTGAAATGCGAAATGCGGATATTGTTTATTTTTAATCCGGAGTTTTCTAAAGCCTCGTAATAATCTATAAGATTATCAAGATTTATCTTTTTAAGTTCCGCCTCGATTTGCTTATCGTCGGATCTTCTTTCAATAGAACTCGTATATGAATTTAAAGCTTTTGAAGTGTTGAAAGTTATGCCTAAATATTGCTGCTCTTGAGGAGAAAGCGCGTCTTTGATAAGCGCGAGATTTTTTATAAAATTGTTTTTTTCAATATAGCCGCGCCGCAACAGAGCAGAGAAAGTAAGCTGAGCGCCGCTTAAATTTTCGTCATAATCTTTAAAAGAGTTTTCAAAATTTACGGTTATTTCTGAAGCCGCCGCTTCTTTTACAAGGCTTATGTAAGCGTCTAAATTTCTTTCTTTGCTAAATACTTCGCTAAGAGGCAAAGACACGGATTTTACTCCCAAAATTTTTGCTGTTTCAAGCTGAAGCGCAAAGAATTTTTTTAAATCTTCATTGGAGTATGGGCTGATAAGCGTATCTTGTTTTGCATCCGCCGTAAAAGAAAACATTTGCAGCGTTAAAGCTATCTTATCTTTTGCGGCTTCTTTTATAGCATCAGCCTGAGAATTTTTTAATTCTTCCAACAATTTTTCGGCGGCTTCAACAGG
>JAISRM010000252.1 GCA_031273645.1 Endomicrobium sp. | reverse complement strand
GAACAGGTAAGAGGGGCGATGTTATCACCAATGGGCGCGTTAGCGGTGGCTCAATCGGCATAAAGTTACAAGGCAGTATGAAGACAAGCGGGCGGAAAAATAATTCCGCCCGCTTGTTTAATGTTAGCGCAAAGTATAAATGACAGCTTGTCTTTCCCGCAAAAACAGGACAGGCTTCGCCTGTTTTTATGTTGCAGGTTGCTTAGGAAAGAAAATAACATAGTGTTGTTAAAAGAAATAATGTTAGAGACTATTGTTAATATTAAAAATGGGAATCCAAGTTTACTAAAAAATTATTTTTACAGCAGTCTGTCTTTTAGTTTGTCATTCCCGTGAAAACGGGAATCCAAGTTTACTAAAAAATTATTTTTACATTGCGTCTTTAAAAAGAATAATGTTAAAAATCATATTAATATTAAAAATGTATCCCCACCCGATAAAAACATTCGGGCGCAGGCTGCTAAGGAAGAACAAATATTAAAAACGCGAGGATGACAACGGCGGTCATTCCCGTTTTCACGGGAATGACCGCACAAACAAAACAGACACCGTCTGTATTCTATAAAACAGCCGAAGTCTGCAGACGAAGTCTGAAAAGAAATAATGTTAGAAGCTATATTAATATTAAAAATGGATTCCCGTTTTCACGGGAATGACAAACTGAAAACAACAAGGCAATGAGAGTTTCTTATGGCGGGCGCGTTGTTTTTTTTGTTTTTAAATTCCGGCTTTTTGGCCTTCTATTGTTCCGGTTTCTAAGGCTAAGAGATGATCAGCCCATTTTGCAGCCCATTGCCTTAGCTGCGATACCGTCAGCGGTTCTGGGGTTTTTGATTCTTCGTGCGCGGCTATTTTTTTTGCAAGGCTTAAATATACCTGCGCTTGCGCAGATTGCGGCGCGGCTTCAATTGTTGTTTTTCCCTGAAGTTCGCTTTGAGTTACGGTTACGGAACGCGGAACGTATTCAACGACTTGCGTTTTTGTTTGTTTGACGAAATCGTCGATGATGTCTTTGGCATAAGGCTTATTGATTGAATTTGCTATTACGCCTCCAAGCAAAGCTCCTCCGGCGTTTGAATATTTTTTTATTCCGTTAAACAAATTGTTTGCCGCATATACTGCCATGAAATCTGAAGATGAAACCGTAAATACGTGTTCGGCTATTCCTTCTCTTATGGGAACGGCAAAACCTCCGCATACTACGTCTCCCAAAACGTCAAAAATCACGTAATCAAGATCAAGTTCTTCAAAAACGCGCTGCTGCTTAAAAAGCTGGACGGCCGTCGTAATTCCTCTGCCGGCGCATCCCACTCCCGGAGCAGGTCCGCCTGCTTCAACGCAAAATATTCCGTTAAATCCTCTAAAGATAACGTCGTGGGCTTTAATGTTTGGTTTTTCTCTGAGAGAGTCCAGCACGGTGGGGATATACTTTCCTTCGCGCAATGTGTTTGTGGAATCGCTTTTTGGATCGCAGCCAAACTGCATAACTTTATATCCAAGCGTCGATAAAGCCGCGCTTATATTTGACGTTGTCGTCGATTTGCCGATCCCTCCTTTGCCGTAAATTGCAATTTGTTTAATCTTTTTAGCCATAATACGTTCAACCCCTTTTATTTTGTTATAATTTTTGACTCAAACTTTTAATTCTTTAAAAACAAAATCCGCCGCATTTTGCGTTGATCCGAAAAATTCTACCGGCTTTATGCCTTTTGATTTTAGCTCGGATACAATCCATATTCCGATTTTTAAAACAAACACATATTTGCAATCGCTTAAAATCTTGATAAGTTCTGCTAATGTTTGGGCGCTGTGTCCGTTTTCCTGACATAGCTTTGGCGTTTGCCTTATTTCAATTTCTCTATACTCTTTTGTTTGCGTATTAAGCTCTGCTATTCTCCAGCTTTCAGCTTTGCCAAAATGTTTGTCTATAAATTTTCCGTCTGAAGAAGCTAAAGCTATTTTTATTTTAGACATTTTATTTATCGCTATTATTTATTAAACATGCATGCATTATATATGATTGATTTTTGATTGTCAAACAGCGCATATATGTTTAATATTGAATTTATCCGTGAGAAAAGGTTTCCATTTGTCTGTTATAAAGTTTAGACGATAAATCCTGCTGTCCGGGTATGCCGCAGGCGTCTGCTCTGCAATGTTTGCAATGGTAGAACACTTCAATATATTCGCCGGCCGCTTTTCTTGCATTATGAAGTTGGTCGCAGTCTGGAACTTTATGATTTTTAAATTCTCCTTCGGCAATCAGCGGTATTATGTTATAAATATGAGCGCCCGCTTCTTTTACCGTTTTTGCAATTTCTGCAATATGGTCGTCGTTGATTTCGGGAATTAAAACCGTATTTATTTTTATTGTCGCGCCCCATGCGGCGATTTTTTTTATGCCTTCCAATTGCGCATTTATTAAAATTTTTGCCGCCGTAATACCCGTCAGCTTAATGCCGTTATAAATTATATGAGAGTTGATTTTTGTAAGAATTTCAGGGTTTACCGCATTGACTGTAACGGTTATGCTGTTAACTCCGATTTCTTTAAGTTTGTCTGATTTTTGCGCCAGCAAAAGCCCGTTGGTGCTTAAACATTTAATAAGGCGCGAATGTTTTTTGTTGACTTGTTCAAACGCCTTTATAGCGTTATCAGTAGCTAATGTGTCGCCGGGTCCTGCAATGCCTACCACCGAAATTTGCGGACAAAGTTCTAATGCTTTTTCAACAGTGTCAGAAACTTCGTCTATCGCTAAAATTCCCGCGCTGACGCCCGGCCGCTGCTGTGTAGTATTTTGAGATCTGTTGCAAAATCTGCACCCTATATTGCAAACCGGACTTACGGGCAGATGAAGCCGACCGTATTTATTATGAGCCTGCGCGTTAAAGCACGGATGCATCAGGCTTACTTTTTCATTTGAAGTTTTTATTTCGTAATTTGACAGAGGCATATAATTATATTCCTTTTTTGACATTTGCCGTGTGATTTTATTGTTAACATATTAGCTGTCAATTCCCGTGAAAACGGGCAGACTTCGCCTATTTTATGGAACACATCCAGTGTCTGTTTTACTTGTGTTTGTCATTCCCGTGAAAACGGGAATCCATGTTTTCGCCAGTCTGTCATTCCCATGAAAATGGGAATCCATGTTTAATATTAATAGCCTCTGACATTATTTCTTTTAAAGACGCAATGTAAAAAGAATTTTTTAGTAAAAATGGATTCCCGCTTTCGCGAGAATGACAAACAGAGACAAACTAAAAACGCAATGTAAACAGACTTCGTCTGACAGAATTTTTTAGTAAAAATGGATTCCCATTTTCATGGGAATGACAGACCTTGACAAAACAGACGAAGTCTGCCCATTTTCATGGGACAGACACAAACAAAACAGATACTGTCCGTGTTACATAAAACAGGCGAAGCCTGCAAACAAAACGGAGGTTCATTCATAGATATTTTTGCTTAAATATCTGTCGCCTCTGTCGGGAAATATTACTACTATGTTTGCGCTCTTTACTTTTTCAGCCGTTTTTCTTGCCGCCTGCAAAACCGAACCTGAAGAGGAGCCGGCCAAAATTCCTTCGTTTCTTGCAAGTTTTTTTATTTCGGCAAAAGCTTCTTCGTCGGAAGTTTTGACAACTTCGTCTATTAAACTTTTGTCAAAAGTTTCCGGCACGAAAGTGTTTCCTATGCCTTCAACTTTGTAGCATCCCTCTTTTCCTACGCCGGCCATTGTGGAACCTTCTGGGTCTGCCAAAATAATTTTTATGTTTTTATTTTTTTCTTTTAAGTATTTTGCTATTCCGCTTATTGTGCCGCCGCTTCCGGCTCCTGCGGCAAGATAGTCTATATTTCCTTCTAAATCGTCGTAAATTTCTTTGCCGGTCTGCTCATAATGAACTTTCGGGTTTTCGGGATTTTTGAACTGGTCAAGGCATACGGCGTTTGGTATAGAATTTACGATTTCCTGCGCTTTCTTAAAAGCGCCCTGCATTCCGTCTTCATAAGGAGTATTTATAATTTCTGCTCCGTATGCGCGCATAATCGCCTGTTTTTCAACGGAAAATTTTAAAGGAACGGTAAAAATAACTCTGTAGCCTTTTCCTATTGCTGCCAAAGCTATTCCTATTCCTGCGTTTCCGGCGGTCGTTTCAACTATCGCAGCGCCCGGCTTTAAAAATCCGTCGCGCTCGGCGGCAGAAATAACCGCCATACCCATTCGGTCTTTCACGCTTCCTCCGGGATTTAACAGCTCAAGTTTTGCAAACAGATTGACTTGCGGCGGAAAGTCCATATTGTTTAATTTTACTATCGGCGTTTTTCCGATAAGTTCTCTTATATCATTATAATATTTCATATGATGTTCCTTTTTATTTTTTGCTTTTGTTAACAGCTTCAAGAAGATCGGCTGTTATGTCGTTTTTGTCTTCTATTCCGACGGACAGGCGTATAAGATTTTGGCTTATTCCTATTTTGTCTCTTATTTCTTTTGGTATGCTTGCATGCGTCATGCTTGCCGGATGACATGCAAGAGATTCTACTCCGCCCAAACTTTCGGCAAGGGTTATAAGCTTTAAATTTTTAAAGAATTTTCTTATGTCGTATCCGTCTTTGAGGATAAAAGAAATCATCGCTCCCGCGCCTTTTGACTGTTTTTTATTGACGAGGTATCCTTGCGATTCTTTAAATCCGGGATAATATATTTTGAAGACCGCGCCGCTCTTTTTTAAAGCGTTTGCAATATGGCGGGCGTTTTCAAGATGCCTGTCCATTCTTACTCCCAAAGTTTTAATTCCGCGCATTAAAAGCCAAGAATCAAAAGGTTCAAGAATTGCTCCTGCGGCGTTTTGAAAAAATTTAAGTTTTTCGGCAAGAACTTTGTCTTTTACCGCCGCAAGACCGGCTATAACGTCGCTGTGTCCCCCGAGATATTTTGTGCCGCTGTGAACAACGATATCTGCG
>JAISRM010000222.1 GCA_031273645.1 Endomicrobium sp. | reverse complement strand
AAAAAAAATAAAAAATATTTGTAAAATTTCTCTTTGCATTTTTCGTTTTTTAAGTTATAAATTAATAAATGTTTCTACATATTTAATTAAATAAACGGGGAAATATGGGCTCAAACGTTAAAATAATATGCGCTGCGGCAGGGTTATTTTTCTCTTCTGCTGTTTTTGCCGGCGACGTCGTTGACAGAAAGTACAGAGAACGCTATCTTATGCCTCAGGTAAAAAAAGTTTATTATAAAACTCAGGTCATAGTAACAAACTTTTTTGACAGGCAGACTTCCGCAATTAACGGTCTTATCGAAAGCTTCAGAGGCACTTCAATTTACAGCTACGACATTTTTACAAGAGCCTTTATTTACGGCAGAGGCGGCGCTTTAGACGCCCAGTCTTTTACTTATGACAGCGCCGTTGCGGCATTGGCTTATATTGCCGCCGACCAGCCTAAAAAAGCCGCAAATATTTTAAATGTGTATAGACAGGAATTTTATTGTATAAAAAGCGACAGATACGGTTTATTTAACAGCTATAAATCCGATAAGCCTATGACTAAATGGGGTCTTTCAATAGGAATTGACGGAGACAGAATGCATGTCGGTCCTTCTTTGTGGATTGCAATAGCCGCAGTTCAATATACGGCGTTAACGGGAAACGTTGAATTTTTGCCTTTTGCAATAGACATAAGCAAATGGACAGATTCTCTTCCGCATTATACTCTTGCCGGCGGGCAGCGCGGAGCGGTTTCTATGGGATACGGCTGGGGGCCGGACTGGAGCAAAGTTTATTCTACGGAAAATATAGTTGACGATTACGCTTTATTAAAAATGCTTAAAGAACTATACGAGTCTAAAAATGAAATCGTAAAAAAAATCTTTGACGAACGGAAATATTCTCTTACCGATATTAACAAAGAATTATTTGCCATAGAAAGATGGATGATGGAAGTAGCTTACGATAAAAATAAGAAAACTTTTAATATGGGCGCTAACGAAAACGGAGTAGATACTACCGACGCCTTAGACGCTGTTTCGTGGACTATAGCTGCTCTCACGCCCGAAAGGCTTATTGAAATCGGCGCTGATCCTTTTCATTTAATGGCTTTTGCCGATAAAAATTATCTCGTCGATGAAATTATGGAAGGCGTTAAAGTTGAAGGTTACGATTTTACCAATCTCAAAGGCAGAAGAAAAGATTACAGACTGCTTTGGTTTGAAGGCACGGGTTTTCATATCGTTACAATGCAGCTTATGTCAAAATTTTCAAAATCGCAAGGGTTTGAAAAAAGATCCGAATATTTCCGTCAGAAAGCCGCTTATTTTCTTAATGAAATGACAAAAGCGTCGCAGCTTTTAAAATCAATAAACTACGCTCTGCCATATACCGCAAAAAAACCGAAAGAAAAAGAAATTTACACAACTTTCCGCTGGGAATGGGAAATACCAAGAGGCAAAGGGGGAAATTGGGTCTCTTCCGCTTCTTCAACAGCTTGGTATTTTATGGCAATCAGCGCCTTTAACCCCTTAGGCTTTGACAAAGAAAACATCAATTATAAAATCTTTAAAAAGTAATCCCCTCGTAAAGACATTTTTGCATTACAGCCGCCGGCCCGCAGACGCAGTCTGTTTTTTCAGTCGTTTTTGCAAAGTCTTTAATTCTGCTGTTGCATTAACAGCTTGAATTTGCGGGCGCGAAGCAATCCTTTCTAATTTCATGATATTTTTGTAGAATACAAGGCAAATTATATATTAAGATTATAGGTGTTTAAATGTCTAAAATAGAAATAAAAAAGTTTAATTTATATTATACGGATTTTCATGCGTTAAAAAATATAAATATTGTAATACAGGAAAAGCGCATTACCGCTATGATAGGTCCTTCCGGGTGCGGAAAATCGACGCTTTTGCGCTCGATAAACAGGATTAACGATACTATTGAAGGCGTCAGAACGGAAGGGGAAATAAATATCGCAGGGAAAAACATATACGAAGATAAAACCGATATTGATTTGCTGCGCAGACATGTCGGCATGGTTTTTCAAAGGCCGAATCCTTTTCCGATTTCTATATACGAAAACGTGGCTTTCGGGTTAAAAGTTAACAGAATAGCCTCTAAAAAAAGCATTATAGACGAAACTATAGAAAAAAGTTTAAAGGCCGTGCTTTTGTGGGACGACATACGGGATAAACTTAAAAAAAACGCTCTTGAGTTGACGTTAGAACAGCAGCAAAGGCTTTGCATAGCAAGGGTTATCGCCGTGCGTTCCGAAATAATTTTATTAGACGAACCCTGTTCTTCTCTCGATCCTGTGGCGACGCAGAGGATAGAAGAGCTTATGATATCGTTAAAAGAAAAATACACTATTGTCATCGTAACTCACAATATGCAGCAGGCTGCCAGAGTTTCGCACGATACGGCGTTTATGCTTTTGGGAGAACTCATAGAGTTTGACGAGACGGGAAAAATATTTACAAGCCCGTCGGAAAAAGAAACTAACGATTATGTGTCCGGAAGGTTCGGGTAATTCTTCTAAGCGCAGGCGCAAAAATTTTAAGATAAATTTATTTATTTGTAAATCG
>JAISRM010000204.1 GCA_031273645.1 Endomicrobium sp. | reverse complement strand
AAAAAAGGAAATCTGCCGTTTCCGGCTATCAAACCTATTTTTTGCATTTTTACTCCGTTGATTTTATTTGAATTATAAAGCGTTCAATATTGCCGCTGATTTTGAAATTCAGCTTAAATTATGCCGGTCTTACTATTGCGCGTTTTGAAGATTTTATAAAATCGGTTATTTCTTTTACATAAGGAGATTGATTTTGTTCAAGTTTAGCTAAAGCGTCGTTAAGCAAAAGCTTAGACATGAACAGAGTTCTGTAAGCGTTTTTTATTTCTTCTATCTCGGCCGCCGTCATTCCCCTTCTTTTCATTCCGACGAGATTTAACCCGCTTAAAACGGCTCTGTCTCCGTGGCACATGGCATAAGGAATAATATCCATAGTTACTACGCAGCCGACGGCGGTCATGCTTCCTTTGCCTATGCGGCAAAATTGATGAACCGCAACCATTCCGCTGATAAAAGCGTTATCGCCCACTTCAACATGTCCCGCCAAAGACGTAACATTTGCAATAATCACATTATTTCCGACTATGCAGTCGTGAGCGGCGTGGGTGGCGGTCATAAAATAACAATTTTTCCCTATAACCGTTTTGCCGGTTTTTTTAGTTCCTCTGTTTATCGTTACAAATTCTCTTAAGGTAGTTCCGTCGCCGATATATACTTTGGACGGCTCGTTATTGTAACTTAAATCCTGCGGAGGAGCGCCAACCGAAACATAATTGGAAATTTTGCAGTTTAAGCCGATTTCGCAGTGTTCAATATGAGAATTTGCGCCTATCGATGTTCCTGATTTTATTATTGCGTTTTCTCCGATAATGCTGTAAGCTCCTATGCTTACATTGTCTTCTATTATCGCCGTTTTATCTATTATTGCGCTTGGATGAATCATTTTCATTCCTTATAAATTTGCCCGCCGCATTTGCATAGGGCAGGCGTATTCTTATCAGTTGTTTGTTTAAGGTCTTGCAATTCCGCGTTGGGAAGATTTTACAAATGATATAATTTCCTGAACGCATGCGGACTGGCTGCCTTCAAGTTTTACAAGAGCGTCGTTTAAAGTGAATTTTGACATAAATAAAACTCTGTAAGCCGTTCTTACTTCTTCAATTTCGGAAAGTTTCATTTTTCTTCTTTTCATTCCGACAATATTTAAGCCCGCTAAAACCGCTCTGTCGCCTTGAGCGGTAGCGTATGGAATTATATCCATTACGACTTTTGCTCCGCCTCCAAGCATTGCAAATTTGCCTATTCTCACAAATTGATGAATGCCGACGTCTCCGCTTAAAATCGCATTGTCGCCTATTTCAACATGCCCGGCAATTCCCGAAGCGTAACCTATTATAACATTATCTCCGACTATGCAGTCGTGGGCGACGTGCGCGCAGGCCATAATAAGACAATTTTTGCCTATGATCGTTTGCCCTGCGGCGGCAGTGCCTCTGTTTAGAGTTACAAATTCTCTTACCGTAGTGCCGTCGCCGACCGTAACTTTTGTTTTTTCGCCTTGGTATTTTAAATCCTGAGGTCTTTTGCCGATAGAAGAGAAATTAAAAATTTCGCAGCTGCGTCCGATTTCGGCGTATTCCATAGCGCATTGTCCGTGAACTACGGTTCCGCTTTTTATAATCGTTTCCGGACCTATCACGGCATAAGGGCCTATTTCAACGTTGTCTTCAATAACTGCGGTTTTATCTATTATTGCGGTTTGATGAATCATATTTTGATATCCTTATAGAATTAAAAATTCGCGTCTTAAATATGCGCGCTTGTTTTTTCAGCTGTTTTTATCGGATATCACAAATGCAAATTCGGCTTCCGTAGTGAGTTTTCCGTCAACAAAAGCCTGCCCTTTTACTTTGCCGCGCCTTTGGCCGCCTTTAACGACTTCAACTTTCAGCTCAAGATAATCCCCGGGTTTGACCGGCCTGCGAAATTTTACATTGTCTATAGACATGAAATAAGCTAAACAGTTTTTCATTTCAGGTTTTGAAAGAAACATTGTGCAGGAAGTCTGCGCCATAGCTTCAACTATCAAAACGCCCGGCATTATCGGATTTCCCGGGAAATGCCCCTGAAAAAAACCTTCGTTTCCGCTTACGCATTTATAACCGGTAGCTTTGCCGGGTTCGGCGTCGTTGAGCTTTACTTTATCAACCATTATTATAGGGTATCTGTGAGGTATAATTTTTAAAACTTCCTCATGGCTGAGTATTCTTTCGCTTGGAATTGTCTCTTTGTTTTCCACTACGGCCTCCGCTTTTTCTTCTTTTTGGATTTTTGCTTTTTTAACAAATTCTTTTACAAAACCTATATTGTTTTGATGACCCGGCTTTTCTGCGACTATTTTTGCT
Organism: Endomicrobium sp.; assembly: GCA_031273645.1. Lineage (GTDB taxonomy): Bacteria > Elusimicrobiota > Endomicrobiia > Endomicrobiales > Endomicrobiaceae > JAISLV01. The sequence continues at coordinate 2,902 of JAISRM010000204.1, read as the reverse complement.
TTAATGGGTTTGCCGGCAAGATATAAATCGCCTATTAAATCTAAAATTTTATGGCGGACAAATTCGTCTGCGTATCTTAAAGGTTCTTTATTATGAATGCCGTCTAAAGAAACGACTATGGCATTATCCATGCTGCCGCCTAAGGCAAGCCCGTTTTTTTGCAAGGCTTCTATTTCGTAATCAAAACAAAACGTTTTAGCGCAGGCAAGCTCCCTGAGGTAAAAATCTTTATCTACGCCCAAAACTTTTAATTCCTGACGCTGCAAAAACGGGTGGTCAAAGCCGATAATGCATTCTATTTCAAATTTGTCCGACGGATAAGCTGAAATTTTCGTTTTACCGGCTTCAAAATGGACCGGCTCGTCAAGAACGTAATATTCTTTGTCTGCGTCAAGTTCTTTTATTTGCGCCGAAATCAGAGTGTCTGCAAAAATTTTTGCGCTTCCGTCTAAAATAGGCGGTTCGCTGTTGTTTATTTCAATTAGAAGATTGTCTATCCCCAAAGCCTGCGCGGCAGACATTATATGTTCTATCGTATATACGCTTGCGCCGTCTTTGCCTATAACGCTTCCGCGCACCGCCTGTCCGGAAACCGCGTTTTGCCATACGGCTTTGATTTGCGTTTTTTGGGGCAAATCTGTTCTTATAAAAACTATGCCTTGATTTTCTTTGGCGGGTTTAAAAATCACCTTGCTTATTTTTCCGGAATGCAGTCCTATGCCTTCGACTGAAACTTCTTTGATTATCGTAGTTTGCTTTGTCATTTTTTAAACGTTACCTTTATCCTTTATTTCTTTTTTTATTTGCTTTAAATCGCTGTACATTTCCGGCAATTTTCTCATTATGGCGCGGATTTTAATGCTTTGCTGAAGCTGGCATTGCGGATTTCCGCCTACTTTTTGCCCGTCTGATATATTTCCCGAAATTCCCGACTGGCTTGATATTAAAACGTTGCTGCCTATTGTTAAATGCCCTACGATTCCCACCTGAGCGGCTATAGTAGTATTGTTGCCGATTTTTGTAGAGCCCGCTATGCCCGACTGCGCAACTATTATGCAGTTTTGTCCTATTTGAACATTGTGGGCTATCTGAACGTGATTGTCTATTTTTGTGCCGCTGCCTATTTTTGTGGTCTCAACAGTGGCTCTGTCTATAGTTGTGTTAGCTCCTATTTCCACGTCATCGCCGATTTCAACCGTTCCGATCTGCGGTATTTTTTGATTTTTGCCATCGATTGTCGCAAAGCCGAATCCGTCGCCGCCTATGACCGAGCCGGGCTGAAGGATAACTCTGTCGCCGATAATTGCGTTTTCCCGTATTACGACATTAGGGTAAATTAAAGCGTCATCGCCGATTTTTACGTTAGAACCTATATATACGTTTGGGAAAATTTTTGCATTGTTTCCGATTACTGCGCCGGCTTCTATTACCGCGTTTTGCCCTATATACGCGTTAGCGCCGATTTTTGCTTTGTCTGAAATTGAAGCGCAGGGATGTATTTTTATTTCAATAGAATTAAATCTTTCTTTTTCTATTATCGACAGGATTATTGCGTAAGAATACTGCGGATTTTGAACTTTTATAACGTTTTTTTCTTTAAACGCAAGCGCGTCGGTATCTTTTGAAATAAGTATTGCGCTTGCTTTGGTATTTAAAGCGTCGGAAAGATATTTCGGGTTGCCAAAAAACGACAAATCTCCTTTTTTTGCCTGCGCAAGTCCGCTTACTCCGGTTACAATTTCGTCAGGATTTCCGATAAGTTCGCCGGATAAAATCTCCGCAAGACGTCCGGTTGTCATGTTCATTGTCTGTCCTTTATTCTTTTTATTACTTCTTCCGTTATGTCTTTGCCGGAATCTCCTTCAAATAAAACGCTTTGTTTGTCAAACACTATGCCGCCGCCGTATTTTTGCAAAACCGCCTGCATAACGGTTTCAATGTTTTTTAATACGGATAGAGAATTATTTTCTTCCATTAAAATTATTTCTCTTTTTGTTCTTTGCGACAGATCGGCTATAGCCGCTTTCTTCTCGGCTGTTTTTGCTTCAATCGCTTCGGATTCTTTTAACAGCGCCTCTGAAGTTTCCTGATTTTCTGACTTTTGAGCTTCTGAAATTTTCAGCCGTATATCCTGATTTTGATTTTTAAGACTTTCGTATTCGCCGACCATAGCGTCTATGGCGTTTTTTCTTGAAGACGCAAAATTTTTGATTTCGTCTTTATAACGCTGTGTTAGCGGATGAGAGTTAAAAACTTCTTCCATATCGACAAAAACGATTCTGCCGGAATTTTTTTTATCGCTTTGCGCAGATTTATTTACGGGAATTTCAATGGCTTGCGCCTGTGAAATAAAACAAAATAAAAAAAAGAAAAACGGCAAAAAACGCGGTATTTTTCTAAAAAAAATAAAGTTCTTAGCTTGCGCCGGCGGCAGACAGTTTTTTTCTATTTTTAAATTCACTTTTTAGTCTCCGTTTTTTATTTTGCCGCTAAAAAACGTTTCCGATCGTAAAATAAAACTGTTGAAGCGTGTCGCCTTCTTTGTGATTTAAACCGTATCCCCAGTCAAGCCTTAGAGGAAATACGGGCGTGGCAAACCTTATGCCAAAACCCACTCCTGAACGGAAATTATTAACTCCGGTCCCCATGGCAAATTTAACGTCTCCGGGCTCTGCCCACGTCCCTCCTATGTCATAGAAAAACGCGCCCTGAAGTATAGTGCGTCCCTTATCGGCCACTATAGGAAACTTATATTCTATATTTAACACGCCCATAAATTTTCCGCCGTCGTCCGGACCTATTTCGGTTCTGTATTTGTAACCTCTTACGGTATCGGCTCCGCCGACGTAAAATTTTTCATAAATAGGAACGGTTCCCTGCCCGCCGTATGAACCTATGATCC
>JAISRM010000198.1 GCA_031273645.1 Endomicrobium sp. | reverse complement strand
TCAATTTTTTGGAAATTACGTCTAAGGCTTCTTTTTGGCTTGAAATTGAGCCTTCGCTTTGCTTTTCAACGGCGATTTTTATAAGTTCGCCTATCCACGGACCGGGCTTTAGCTTAAATTTTTTCATTATTATGCGGCCGTCGATAATTTTGGGCAAAGGCTTTGCATTTTTAAATTCAAAATACAATTTAATAAGTTCTCTTACGGATTTTTCCTGCATTTTCAGCATTTTTGGAGCAAAAACTTTAAGACGTTTATACGAATGCCAATCCGCCATTGCCAAAATAAGCAAATCCGCAGAAAAATCGCCGATATCTCTGAAAAATTTTAACGCGGCTTTTTTAGTAACGACATTATTTTTAGTAAGAGTTGAAGGACGCATATGATTTTCAATAAGAAAAACCGCCGCGGCAGTTTCTTTCTTTCCCATTTTAAGAGATTTCATTATCGCGCCGACTTTTTGCGCGCCGGCCTCTTCATGTCCGAAAAAACGCATTTTAGAACCTTCTTTCTTTGCGGTTTCCGGTTTTGCGCTGTCGTGAAAAAGAGCGGCAAACTTTAAAATTCCGGCTCTGCCGACATTTTGCGAATAAATTCCATTTTGAAAAAAATGCTCGGACAAATCTTTGAAGTTATCCGGAAAAAATTTTTCAAGATTTGAAATTATATTATCTGCGGCAGACATTGTTTCAAAAGAGTGCTGAAACAAACCGCCGGGATGATAGTAATATTTTTTTGCCGCTTTTTTCATTTTGCCTATTTCTGAAAACAAAGCGGCAAGCAGACCGCATTCGTCCATCATTTTTACGACGGCAGAACAATTTTTGCGCGCAAGAATTCTAAAGAACTCGTTTTTTATTCTTTCCGGAGCGGATTTTTGTATAAGAGCGGCGTTTTTTTTAATCTGCGCTAAAAGACTGCGCGATATTGTTAAACCTGTTTCTGCGGCAAACCTAAAGGCGCGCAGCATTCTTAAAGGGTCTGCTTTAAACGCTCCCGAAGAAACGCTATAAAGAGTTTTTGATTTTAAATGCGCAAAATTTTTTTTATCGGCGGCTGTCAGATTTTTTTTGAAATCTGCAAATTTTTCAAGATTAAAAGCAAAAGCGTTAACGGTAAAATCCCTTTTTTTCAAATCCTCGACGATATTTTTGCCGTCAAGCAGAGAAATATCTATGTTTTCAACAGGCGCGTCTTTTAGCGGGATTCTATAAATTTTACTTATATCGTCAAGAACAACAACTTTAGAATTAAACAGTTTTGCGGTTTTTACGGCAAATCTTAACGCGTTTTTATTTACCGCAAGATCTATATCGGTATGTTTGCGCTTTAAAAGCAGATCTCTTACAAAACCGCCTACAGCGTAAACTTCGTATCCTTTAGATATTGAATTTAAGGCGGCAGCTATTTTTTCCATTTTACAATCGCTCCGTTTACAGATCACAGATTCTCTGTTTTATAAATATTCAGCCGCCGCTCGGGGCGGCAAACTTAAAGTTCCATCGCGCTGATAAGATCGTAAATATACTTATTTTCTTTTGCGCCGGCAATATCGTCGTAATTTCCGTCGGCGACGATTTTTCCGCCGTCCATAACAATCATTCTTTGGGCAAAACGTTTTGCAATAGATATATCGTGAGTTATAAGCATAATTGAAATTCCGAAATTTTTTCTGATATCGCTGAAAATATCGGTTATCATGTTTTGGGAATAAACGTCAAGAGAAGCAAACGGTTCGTCGGCAATTATAAGTTTAGGTTTTTTAAGAAGAGATCTGGCTATGGCTATTCTCTGCCTTTGTCCTCCGGAAAACTGGTGAGGGTATTTGTCTAAAATGCCGGCGTCAAGCCCGGTTTTTTTTAAAGTGTCTTCTATAATTTTATACGCCTCGTCTTTTTGCGCGCCGTAAAAAGCTTCAAGAAAAGACGACTTTATTTTAAGTTTTGGGTTAAGCGAAGCGTAAGGGTTTTGAAAAACCATCTGGGTCATTGAAGCAAATTCCCGCGGCGCGTAACTCTTTATATTTTTGCCGAAAAATTTTACTTCTCCGAAGTCAAATTCTATAAGTCCCGCAATTATTTTGGCAAGAGTAGTTTTGCCGCAGCCCGAACTTCCTATCACCGAAAAGCTTTCGCTTGTGTTTTCGCCTGCGCAAAAAGAAATTCCGTCTAAAGCTAAAAATTTTTTAGTAGAAAAAAATTCTTCTCTATCGTATGTTTTTATAAGATTTTTAACTTCCAAAAGCGTATTCGCCATATTATTTTATTGCTCCGATATTTCTTTGCAGGTCTTTGCAGACAACAAATCTGACTTAGGCAGTCAGCTTTGCGCTTCTATAAGCATTTTAGTGTATTCGGATTTCGGATTTTCAAAAATTTCTTTTACCGAAGCGCTTTCCGTTATCTCTCCGTTATGCATAACGGCTATTTTATCCGAATATTTTTTAGCGACTTTCATATTATGCGTTATCATTATCAAAGTAAGCCCGAGCTTTTGTTTAAGCTCTTCAATAAGATCGAGAATCTGTTTTTGCGCCGCCGCGTCAAGACCTGTCGTAGGCTCGTCGGCTATAAGCAATTGCGGAGAATTTATTATCGCCATAGCTATTAAAATTCTCTGTTTTTGTCCTCCTGAAAGCTGGTGCGGATATGAATTTGCGATCCTTTGCAAATCGTCAAGCTTAACTTTTTTGAGAGTTTCGTTTACTATAGAAGAAAGATCTTTTTTTGAAATTCCCCTGTTATGAACGACAACAGCTTCTTCTATCTGTCTGCCGACTTTTATCACAGGGTTAAGATAGGACTGCGGATCCTGAAAAACGACAGATATTTTTTTCCCGTACAAAATTCTTCTCTCGTCAAACGGCATTGAAAGCAGATTTTTACCACCGTACATTATTTTTCCCGACAACACTTTGCCGCCGTCCATATCCGTCAGTCCCATAATGGCGGAAACGACCGTGCTTTTTCCGCTTCCGGAACGTCCGACGATAACAAATGATTCGCCTTTAGCAACGTCAAAAGAAACGCCGTTTACGGCTTTGACGACGCCGGAATCGGTTTTATATGCGACCGAAAGATTTTGCGCAGATAAAATCATTTTGTATCCTCATGAAAACAGCGTTTAAAATTGCGGGGCAAAAAACGGCGCGCCGCCTCAGTTTGCGTCTTTCGGGTCAAGAATATCTCTGAGGAAATCGCCCGTTAAATTAAACGATAAGACGGTAAGCAATATGGCTATGCCGGGAAATACCGACAGCCACCACGCCGAATATATATAGTCTTTTCCCTGCATAAGAATCTGACCCCAAGACGGCGCGGGCGGCTGAACGCCCAAACCTAAAAATGAAAGTCCTGACTCCGTTAAAATCGCGCCGCCCATGCCTATAGCCGCATAAACTATTATAGGCGAAATAACGTTTGGCAGAATATGAACAAACAACAAGCGCAGCCTGCTTACTGCAAGCATTCTTGAAGCTAAAACAAATTCCCGTTCCCTCAGCGACAATACTTCAGCCCTTACTATTCTTGCAAGCCCCGTCCATGAAGTAAGCCCTATCACTATCATAACGCTGTAAATTCCGGGTTCAAAAAAAGCTATTACAAGCAAAATGAGAAAAAAAGTCGGAAAACAAAGCACTATATCGGTAAAACGCATTAAGACGGCGTCTGCCGTTCCGCCGAAATATCCGGCGGTCATTCCTATAGTTACTCCTATTAAAACAGTCAGCAAAACGGCAAAAACTCCGACTGAAACGGAAATTCTTGCTCCAAAAACCATTCGTGAAAAAACGTCTCTTCCCAAATCGTCCGTGCCCAAAAAATACTGCGCGCAGGGAGCAGAAAGCCTCTGAGGCAAATTCTGCTCCGACGGATCATAAGGCGTTATAAGAGGCGCAAACACTGCGGCCGCAGTTACAAATAAAATAAATATCAATGCGATCAACGCCGCTTTGTTTTTTAAAATTTTTTTCATAATATGCCTGTCTTAAACTTAATTTGCGTTAACAAATAAATACGCGCAGCAATTATTATATAAACTTCTGCGCAGAAAGTTGTGCGGTATCAACAGACTACGTCTGTTTTTCAAGATCTGTCGTTCCCATGAAAATGGGACAGGCTTCGCCTGATTTATGGAACACAGCCAGTGGTCTGTCATCTCATGAAAATGGGAATCCCGCTTTTCATAAAACAGCCAAAGGCTGCAGACTGCGTTAATAAGAATATCTTATGCCGAGATTTCCAAAAATTGCGCTGTAATTTTGCGCAGTTTCGTATTTTGCGTTTACAAAAATTTTCCAGCTGTCGTTTATTTTGCCTTCCGTTGCGGCTGATAAAGAAAAACCGACTTCGCCTTCTTTTGCTCCTTTGCTTTTAAATAATTCAGGCGTTGATTCAAAAGAACTTTCTATTTCATTTTCCGCTCCGGCGGCAAGATAATGGGCTTGCGCTCCGGCGGAAAAGCTGTAATTATCTAAAACGGCAATTTCTGCTAAAACTCCTATCCTGCCTTTGGCTCTGGCGTAATTTCCGCCTTTTACTTCAAGATTATATCCGCCTGCGTTTTTTTCTTTAAAAGCGTCGTATTGTATCGACGACGCTTCAATTCCAACATAGGGTTTAAGTTTCACATCGTAAGCAAGCGCGTATTGTAAAGCGGCCTCAAAATCAGCGTTTAACAAGAATGCTCCAAACGAACTTTCGGCGGTTTTTTCCATAACGTTTCTTTGATTGTTAAACAAATCGTATCCCGCGCTTACTATTGCTTTTATTTCTTTATTTCCAAAAGAATATATTCCATATAATCCCGCGCCGGCCTTATTTGAGTCGGAACGGCTTTCCAGCTGCGACGATGAATCGCGATTAAATTTTATCAGAAATCCGTAAAGAACGCCTTTGTCTTCAACGTACATATTATAACCGGCGGCCGCGCCGATAAAAGAAGATTTATATGTTCCCGCAGAATTTTCGTCCTGAGAATAAGAAAAATATCCGCCTTGAATATGCGTCCAAAAACCTTTATTTGTAACGTCTTTTTCTATATAATTTACCATTTTATCGTATATCATAACGCTTAAATTTTCAGACGCAGCGCTTTTTATCGCGTTAGAAAGGAAATATCCCGACATCTGCGTCAGCGCTTCTTTTTGTGAATTGTCGTCCATATCTGAAATACGCCTTATAATATCGGATATGTCTCCGCTTTCTTTTAGCGATATGGCGTCAAGAGCTTTTGCCGTCTGGCTCTGATTATAAGAAAGTCCGTCTAAATATTCAAACCCGCTTGAATAAGTTCCGTTGATTATGAGGTATGCCGCATTTGAATCGTATTGTATTGAATACGAAAGCAAAGGAGTGTTTAGAACAACGCTGTCAAAGCCCGCGCCCGACAAAAGAGAAGACGCCGTTATCAAATCAAAACGTTTTTCATTATAGATTCCAAAACCTGCCTTTATCTCGGCCGAACCGCCGGAAATATGCGCGGTTTGGGAAATTATTTTATCGGCTCTTGAATCTGAAAACACCTCCATTTTAACGCCTCCCAAACTGTCAAAGTCAGCGGTATTTACGGTATTTACAAAATCGTTTTGCATATCTAATACGCCTGCAGAATCGATTTTTAAATTCTTTCCTTTATAAGAAGCTTCCGCTGATAAAAGAACCGTTCCCTGCGCAATTTCAAAATTTCCCCATATTTCGTTTACGCCGCAAAGTTCAACCGAACCGCTTCCGTATTTAAACGCCGCCAAAGACGCCGCCGACGCATCGCTTAATATTCCCCCGCCAAATTTTATATTTTTAGAACCTTCAACTATTAAAAAAGAATTGTCGGCCATATATATATCGTTTGGAACTCCGCCGGCGGAGTTTGCGTTAAAAACAATATCGGCGTTATCCGAATTAAAAGTTAAAGAACCTCCGGAAATATAAAACGCGCCGCCCTTTCCGTCGGCAGAATTGTTTGATATTTGCAAATCTGCGTTAAATTTAACGCTTTTATTTTTAAGATATAAAAAACCGCCGTCGCCGTATGTTTTATTTCCAATCGCTTTTACTTTTAATCCGTTTTCAAATTTATTAAATAAAAAGCTGTCTGCGCCCTGCATATCCGCGCCGCCGTCGCCGTTATTTGTATTTGATATAAAATGTATTTCGGAAGGATTAAAATTTAAAGCGCTTTCATCGTTTATAAGCTTAAAACTTCCGTTGTGATTTGAAAATATTACAGTCCCGCCGTTAAAATTTACTTCGCTTTGCCCTGATGCGTAAATCATAGATTTATCGGTTCCAAACGCTAAATTATTTGAAAACTCCGTAACTCCGCCGTTAAAATTTATCACGCTGTTTAACGCGTAAAAAACAGAACCTCTTTGAGCCGAGTTTGCGCCAAATAAAGTCTGAGCATTATTAAATGAAAGCGTCGAAGCCGAAACGTCAAACGCGCCGCCGAAATTTGCCGCAGAATTTGACCCTATTTCCACTTTGCCGTTAAAAGACAAATTGTCTGCGTTCAAAAATAAAAATCCGCCGGAATCAGACGCAGAGTTTCCAAAAGCCTTAATTTTTAATCCCGACCCGAAATTAGAATACATTACGCTTTTTATATCAATCATTCCCGCGCCGCCGTTTACGGCTGAATTGTTTAAAAAATTCACCTCTTCGGGATCAAAAGTAAATATATCGCTGTAATATGATTCTATAAACTCATAGGGTTCTAAATTGTCTGAAAAAACTACTTTCCCGCCGCTGAAAATCACTTCTCCGCCGTCTGAATAAATTATGTAATCTCCCGTACTATTTGAAAAAACCGTCGTTCCTCCGGTAAAACTTAATCTGCCGTCGCTGTTGTATATAGCGGAGCCGCGATCTGCAGAATTACCGCTAAAAGTTACATTGGAATTCCTAAATGTTAATGTAGAACCTAAAGCATTATAAATTGCGCCGCCGTAAGTTGCGCTATTGCTTGTAAAAACTACGACAGATCCGTTAAAATCAATAAGACTTCCGCTAAAATTTGAAACTGCGCCGCCGTCGTTTGCATTGTTGCCGAAAAATTCGACGCGGATTGAATTAAAAAGAATTTCAGCCGTTGGAAAATAAGACGACGACTGATCCCAGCTTTCCAAAGCTCCGCCCATAGAAGACTGATTGCCCGAAAATACGGCGCTTCCTCCGGAAAAAATCATCTTGCCGAAATTTTCTATCGCTCCGCCATAGAGTCCATTGGTATTGTTTGAAAAAAGCGCGCGGCAATTTTCAAAAGACATATTTGAGCCGACGGCATTAAACACCGCTCCGCCGTAACTGTGCGAGGATGAAATATTTGTAAAAGACAAATCTCCAGAAAAAAATCTCAAATTTTTGCCTGTAAAGCAAACTGAACCTCCCATGCCGCTATATGTATTGTTTGAAAAAGACAGGAGCTTTCCGTTTAAATTCACAGATAAGTCCAGATCTGCATAAGACGTTGAAAGCCTGTCGCCCGAGCCGGCTGAAATATCATTTGACAATACGGCTGTCTGCTGGCTTTGAGACTGTGAATTGTACAAATTCTTAAGTTCTTGAAAGTTTGAAACGCTGACTGCATAAAGATTTCCGGCAAAAAAAACAGCCGTAATGATAAGAACTGCAATAAATGTTCTTCTTACAAGATTTTTTTTCATATTCTTCTCTCTGATAGCCATACTAATGCAGGATTTCATCTGCGCCTTATTCTCGGGTCGGCAAACGAATATAAAAGGTCGGCCGTTATATTTCCAAAAAGAGTTAAAAAAGCGGAAATTACGCCTATTCCCATAATCACCGGATAATCTCTGGCCATAACCGCATCATAACCGAGCCGCCCCATTCCCGGATAAGAAAATACCGTCTCTATTATAAAACTTCCGCCGATAAGTCCGGGAATAGACAATCCTATAATAGTGATAAGAGGAAGGAGCGCGTTTTTTAAAGCGTGATTAAAAATTACTTGTCTGCGGCTTAAACCTTTGGCATAAGCCGTTTTAATATAGTCCTGTTTAAGAACGTCGAGCATTCCCGAACGTATATACCTTGAAAGCGCGGCAAAAGAGCCTAAAGCCGAAACAAAAACCGGAAGAATAAGATGTTTTGCCAAATCCCATGTCTTTCCTAAAAAAGAAAGTTCGTTAAATTCAAAAGAAACTATTCCCGAAACCGGAAGCCAGCCTAACCACAAACCAAAAACTATCATAAGCATTAAAGCCGCCCAAAAAACCGGCGCGGAAAAACATATAAAAGCTATAACCGTAGCCGCTCTGTCAAAAAGCGAATATTTGTTCACCGCAGAATAAACTCCCGCCGGCACGGCGATGATAAGCATTAAAATAATGGACAATATGTTTAACAAAAGCGTTGCGGGCAGCCTTTCAATTATCTTCTGAGACGCCGGACGTCCGTCTTTAAAAGAACTGCCGAAATCAAACGCAGCCACTCTTTTAAGCCAATTCCAATATTGTTCATACCACGGTTTATCAAGCCCGTAAAGTTTTATAAGCCTTTCTTTTGACTCGGAAGTTACTTTAGCGTTGAAATCAGAAATCATATCGGTAGGTTTGCCGGGAGTCAAATACATTATGGAAAACGTGATAAGCGTTATGCCTATAAGAATAGGTATTGAATATAATAAGCGTTTTATTAAATACTGAAACATTTTATTTTTTCATCTCCGATAATTTTAATCTTTGATTAACTCAAACTGCCGGCTGTTTCTCTCATTGGCTGTCATTTATAATTTCTTCGTCTGTTTTATGGGACAACCTATACCTGTTTTGTCGTCAACCCGCTAAAAAATGGGACATTTCTACTGTCATTCCCATGAAAATGGGAATCCATGTTTAATATTAATAATAGTTTCTAACATTATTTCTTTTTAAAGACGCAATGTAAACAGACTTCGTCTGACAGAATTTTTTAGTAAACTTGGATTCCCACCCGATAAAAACATTCGGGCGCAGGCTGCTAAGGAAGAACAAATATTAAAAACACTGGGATGACAAACTTGACAACCTTTAAGATTTGCCGTCAAAAGAATATTTCTGTAAGGATTTTGGAACCCACCACTCGTTAAAATTATATCCTACTCCCGCAGGACATTCTTTAACGCCTTTAAACCTTTTATGCAATG
>JAISRM010000194.1 GCA_031273645.1 Endomicrobium sp. | reverse complement strand
CGCAGGAAGCAAAAATAGTTTTGGGCGCGGCTGTCATAGACGACGTAATAGGGCTTGTGATCCTTGCCGTAGTTTTAAAGCTTGCGCAAGGCGCGGCGGTTACTTCATGGTCTATTTTGCAAGTAAGCGGGATTGCGGTTTTATTTCTTGTTTTAACTGTAGGGCTTGGTCTTTTAATAGCGCCTAAATTGTTCAATCTCGTTTCAAAAATGAAGCAGGAATGCGCGACGCTTATCATAGCCGTTGCGTTTTGTTTTGTGATAGCGGCTTTTGCTTCTAAAGCCGGGCTTGCGCCGATAGTGGGGGCTTTTGCCGCGGGGCTTATATTGTCTGCCACAAAGCGCGGCGCCGAAATAAAAAAAGGCGTAAAACCTTTATACGTGTTTTTTGTTCCGATATTTTTTGTTCTTATGGGAACAAGCGTTGAGATAAGCGTTTTTAATCCGTTTGTCGCTTCAAACAGAAGCGTGCTTTTGCTGACGGCCATTTTATTTGCCGTAGCTTTTACGGGAAAAGCGGTGTCGGGATTTGCCGTTTTTAAACGCGGAGTAAACAAACTTTTAATAGGCGCGTCTATGGTCCCGCGCGGGGAAGTCGGGTTGATTTTTGCCGGAATAGGCTTGAAAAACGGCGTTTTCGGGCAGGAAGATTACAGCGCTTTAGTCGCCGTAATAATGCTTACTACTTTTGTTACGCCTTTTATTTTGAAATATTTAATATCGCGCGATATTAAAAAAGTTTCGCTGCAAAAAAGGAAATAAGATGAAATATAAGAATGTAAAAATATTTGCGTTGTCTGCGCTATTTTTTTTCGTACCGGCGTTTGCCGCGCAGGAAGGGATTGACATATCCGAACCGGAAATGATAACTGTCGGAGAAGATTTGCGCGAAAATCAATCGGAATATAAAAACGCCGACAATTTTACTTATATAGGAGACGAACCCGTAGAAGTTAAAAAATCCAATAAAGCGGCCATTGCGGCAAATAATGCCGCTGCGGCGAAAGCCGCTCCCAAAAATGCGGCAAATGCCGCTCCCAAAAATGCGGCGAACGCCGCTGCGGCGAATACCGCCGCTCTTTCAAAAAAAGCCGGCCAATTGTATAAAAAATATTCTTCCAATAAACATGTAATAAAAGCGCGCGATATTTGTAAAGCCGGCTGGAAAAAAACAAAAAAATTCATATCCGGTCTGCCGGGAATAAGACATTACAACAATTCAATTTACTCAAATAAAAATTATAAAAAAGAAATGAACAAGATGGGAAAAGAATATACTCCGCATTTGAAAAAGTCAGCCGCGCATTAAAGGCGCTTAAAAAGTTCAAAAAAATTTCAGCTTTTTTCACAATAAGCAGCGTCCAATGCCTGCCGGCATATTTCAAATAAACGACGTCATCTCATGCATATCGCGCCCGAAAAAATTTATTGACAAATCTATAGGTATTGTTGTATTATACTTTCTGCCACAACCGGTAGATAAAATTCAAGCCGCGTTCAAATCTAAAAATAAGAGCAAAACTAATGAAATGTCCTTTTTGCGGGAGTCTTCAAGATCAAGTGCTTGATTCGCGCCCTGCCGAACACATGTCCGTAGTTAAAAGACGACGGGAATGCAGCGAATGCAAAAAGCGTTACACTACGTTTGAAAGACCTGAAGAAATATCTCTTATGGTGATAAAATCCGACAACAGAAGAGAACCTTTTGACAGAAAAAAAATATGGCAGGGCATAGACAGAGCCTGCAGAAAGCGTCCAATCGCCGCAGAAACCATAGACAAAATAGTAAATGAAATAGAAAACGAACTTATGGGCGAATACGTTATGGAACTTCCTTCAAGCCTGATAGGCGATAAAATTTTGCAAAAACTTTGGGATATAGATTTGGTGGCTTACATAAGGTTTGCGGCAGTTTACAGAAAATTCGGCGACGTGGATACTTTTATGGACGAGCTTAAAAAATTAAAAAAAGAACATACTAAAAGGCAAAAAGGTCAAAGTTCAAAATAGTAAATTAAGCCGGTCGGAGTTCAAAAAGCGGGAGGAAGTAATGGCACAGCAAATTAAAGAAGAATTAATTTTGGAGAACAAAGCAAAACTTGAAAAAAACTCTCTTACGGTTCTTCAAAGAAGGTATTTAAGAAAAGATGAAAACGGCAATGTTATAGAAAAACCTGAAGAATTGTTTTACAGGGTCGCCGAAAATATAGCGCAAGCCGATAAAATATACGATAAAGACGCCGATACGCAGCCTTTAACGAAAGAATTTTATCTTGCAATGTCTTCTCTCGACTTTTTGCCCAATTCTCCTACTTTGATGAACGCGGGCCGCCATTTGCAGCAGCTTTCGGCCTGTTTTGTTCTTCCGATAGAAGATTCTATGGATTCAATATTTGAAACTCTTAAAAACACGGCTCTGATACATAAATCCGGAGGCGGCACAGGGTTTTCTTTTTCAAGGCTTCGTCCAAAACAAGATACCGTAAAAACAACAAGCGGAGTTTCTTCAGGTCCTGTATCGTTTATGCAGGTTTTTAATGCGGCCACCGAAGCTATTAAGCAGGGCGGCACAAGACGCGGCGCAAATATGGGAATGCTGAGGGTTGACCATCCGGATATTTTAGACTTTATAATGTGCAAAGACAAAAACGACAGCTTAAACAACTTTAATATATCCGTCGCCGTAACAAAAGAGTTTATGGACGCTCTTGAGGATGAAGAAGATTACAATCTTTACAATCCGAGAAACGGAAAGCCTGTAGGAAAACTTAACGCCAAAGAAGTTTTTAATAAAATAGTTGATCAGGCGTGGAAAAACGGCGAGCCGGGAATAGTTTTTATAGACAGAATGAACGATACAAATCCTACGCCCGAGTCAGGTTTAATAGAGTCAACAAACCCTTGCGGCGAGCAGCCTCTTTTGCCTTATGAATCCTGCAATCTCGGCTCTATAAATTTGGGGCATTTTATAAAAGACGGCGAAGTAAATTGGGAAAAACTTGAAAAAACCGTAAAGACCGCCGTTCATTTTCTTGATAACGTTATAGACATGAATAATTATCCGATTCAAAAAATAGGGGAAACAACGCGTTCAAACAGAAAAATAGGGCTTGGCGTTATGGGCTGGGCGGATATGCTTTTAGATTTGGGCATACCTTACGGTTCGCACGATTCTTTAATGCTTGCCGAAAAACTTATGGGCTTTATACAATTAAAATCCCATGAGTATTCGCAAGAACTTGCTCTTAAAAGAGGAGCTTTTCCTAATTTTAAACAAAGCGTTTTTGCAAAAGGAAACCCTATAAGAAACGCAACTACTACGACTATAGCTCCTACGGGGACGATCGGCATAATAGCCTCTGCGTCGGGCGGCATAGAGCCGATTTTTGCTTTGGTTTACAAAAGAGCCAACTGTCTTGACAACGAGGAAATGTATGAAGTAAATCCGTATTTTGAAAAAGTCGCCAAAGATAACGGTTTTTATTCAAAAGAGCTTATGGATAAAATTGCAGAAAAAGGGACCGTGCGCGGCTTAAAAGAAATACCCGAGAAAATAAAAAAGATTTTTGTTACTTCCCACGATATAACTCCCGAAGATCATATAAGAATGCAGGCGGCTTTTCAAAAATATACCGACAACGCCGTTTCAAAAACGGTAAATTTTTCAAATTCTGCCACAAAAGAAGACGTAAAGAAAGTTTATATTCTTTCATATCAAATGGGCTGCAAGGGCGTTACGGTTTACCGCGACGGCAGCAGAGATATGCAGGTTTTGACCCTTGCCGGCAAAAAAGAAGAAAAAGCGGAAATCGCGCAGGTAAAAGAAAAAAAGCCAAGAACAAGACCGAGAAAAACGGCGGGTTTTACTTTTCTTATGCACACGGGCTGCGGAAAAATGTACGTTACCATAAATGAAGACGAGCACGGCGCCTGCGAACTTTTTACTCAGCTTGGAAAATCGGGAGGCTGCACTTCGTCGCAGTCGGAAGCTACCGCCAGACTGATTTCTTTAGCGCTTAAAAGCGGCGTAGATCAGCAGGAAATTATCAATCAGCTTAAAGGGATAAGATGTCCTTCGCCGACCCTTGCCGAAGGCGGAGCGATACTTTCGTGCGCCGACGCTGTGGCAAAAGCTCTTGAAGCCTATAATAAAGAAAAAATGACGCCGACTCTTTTTGAAAGCGGAGCGGCGCTTGAAAGCGAATCTCTTGGAAGCGGGGCGCTTAATGCAGAACTTTACGCGCCGGCGCTTTCTGTAAGTTCCGGAAAAAAACATCACGCTCATTCTTCCGATCCCAACGACAACTTTTCCGGTTCATGCCCGCAGTGTCCCGAGTGCGGAGAAATGCTGACTTTTGCCGAAGGATGCGTGCTTTGCAGGGATTGCGGATATTCAAAATGCTGGTAAGCGGTAAAAATGGAAATAAGAACGATCGTAGCGTCTGCGGTAATTTTTGTCGCTGTTTACGCGGCTTGCGCTGCAAACGCCGCGCCAAACGATAATTTTTCCGCGCTTGCCTTTGCGGCAAACTCCTGCGGCGCTGAGTTTTATAAAATAATAGACGACGACAATAAAAATGAGAACGTATTGTTTTCTCCTTTTGCGGTTTTTGCGCTTTGCGCGGCGCTTTTTGAAGGGTCGTCGGGAAAAACAAGCGGCGATTATTTAAACGCGTTTGATTTTGCCGCCGACGCAGATAAACGAAAAACAATGTTTTCCCGCCGGCTGAAGCCTTATACAAACTCAAAGCGCGCAATAAACTTAAAGAATTCGATCTGGGTTTCCTCAAAAAACAAGCTTTTAAAACGCTATAAAAACGACGCGTCCGATTATTATTATATCGGCGTTTACGAAGACATTAATTTTGGTCTGCCTCAGTCGGCTG
>JAISRM010000150.1 GCA_031273645.1 Endomicrobium sp. | reverse complement strand
ACCTGCTTACTTCCCCTGCGCTAAGCGCAAATCCGTTTATCAACATGCTCGCAAATATCATTAACGCGCATATCCCCTTCTTCTTTGAAGAGGATATGTTAAATCTATTGATAATGATCGCATCGGTTTTCTTTAACATTGCTCACCCGTTTGTTCATCGGTTTTTTCACTATAAGCATAGTATATTAGATATAATACACTAAATTCGCAAAAAATATCGGCAATATATGTGAAATAAATGTGAAATTTGAACAGGATATCTTAAACAAACTGCGCATTTTGGAAGAAGAAAAAGAAAAACTTACAAATCAACTGCAATCATTTGAAATAAATTCTTCCGCAAAAACACACACCAAGTAATTTTACGGTTTTAGAAAAATCAATATATTCCTTTCCCATTCTACCAACTTTACATTGTTATAAAATTTTAGTAAATTTTGCTTTTCAATAAAATAACAAGGGCTTTCGATGAATTATCCTGTCGGGCAAAAAAATTATTTTATCCTTGCGCAAAATTTGGCATATCAAAATATTAAGAAAAACCTGCAAAATTAAATTGCGGGTTTTTTATTTTTTTAGAGCATAAAGGAGATGAGCGATGAGAAAAGATGCGTATAAAGTTGAAGGCTTAAACGGAAAAAACGACTTTACCGTATGGCCCGGAGACAAAGATAAAGAAGTTATTTTATTGCTGCACGGCTGCGGCGGCGATATTAAACATTGGACTAATCCTGCAGAAGGCACGGTTCGTTTCGGATTTATGCATTTGAACTATGATAAAAATGATTATAAACCGATTGTGATAAAAAAAAATATTCCAAGCATTGCTCTTCCGCCTTTCCTTGAGGATGTTGTTAATCTTTTTGATGATTTAGATCCGGCAAAAATTTCAGATCTGTTAAAATTTTCCGCGATAGGAATAGATAAGTTAGTATCTCCACTAACAGCGGTAAATAATTTTGTTGAGTTTTTAAATGATTTAGGGCATACGGTTATAACATACAGTCAGTCCGGAAAAGATGATGAAATAAAAGTTTGTTATAGCGAACTTCGCGATAAAATTGCTCCATACATTTGCGAAAATATATTGACGGGCGATTTTGCAGGTAAAAGAGTTACTGTTATCGCTCACAGCAGGGGCGGTTTGCTTATAAGGAAATACATTCATGATCCCGAAGATAAAAATAATACAAATTGGATAAAAACCGTCATTACTCTTCAATCTCCGCATCGCGGAAGTAAACTTGCATACGCTTCATTAGTAGCTAAAATTGCGGTCATTGTGGATTTTTTTACCACATGCGGTTTAATTGACGCGCTTAAACTGTTTTTAGCTTTTGACCCGGATGGGGAGGGAGTTTTTATAGACAAAGGCAATGTGGAGCTTAGGTCAGATTCAAAGTTAATACAAGACAGTATAAAGTGGCTAAATTCCCCAACGCAGCAAATAAGGTTTTACTCTTTTGCAGGTTCATCTCCCACATTGTTTAAGTTATACGAGTGGGATTATAAAAAAGAATATACAAATGCGGGACTGACGGTAACGATAAAAATGGTTCCCAAACCGTTGAAAATAGGCGGTATTAAACATTCTCCTATACCCGACGCGTTTACAAACGGTACTGTTGATGAGCTTACAAACGGGAAAGGAGATATTCTGGTTTCTGCAGCAAGCGCAAAACTCGGGCAATATGCCATAAACCACGCGCCGCTTCCAATCAACCACGTCGAAGGATTATGGGACAGAACATTATTTAGCAAAATATCGGAAATTCTTAAAACGCCGGGCATTCCTATGAAAGCGGAATATAATTTCAGAACAGGCGAAAAATCGCAAAACGAACCGGCTTTTTTTGTTAACGATAAAACCGGCGAAGGCTACATGCTTTGGCGCGGCGGCGGAAATTATTTGAATATGATGTGTATGCCCGCTTTTCGCGTTAACAGACCGCTTAAGCAAAACCCAATAAAGTATAAAAATAACGTATATCCCGTAATTGAAGACGACAATAAAATAATACCTGTTGACCCCGACGGCAACAGGAATCATAAAACGCTATCCGTTCCCGCAGGAACGTTTTTCAAAGACAAACTGTATTTGGCGTTTAACGGAACCGACGACGGCGTTATTTATATCATATCTTCTTGCGACGACGGAGCGACATGGTCGGGGAAACAAAAAATTAAGTTTATCAACAACGATAAGTCGGGATTGGAAAAAAGTAAAGAAAGAATAGGGATGTGCGTATTAAACGGGAAAATATATATAGGATACAAATTGGCCGCAGGCGGAATATGGAACGGAACTTTATATTTAGCCGAATTTGACGGCGACAAACAATGGATTTATCATCATGTCAAAGCGCCTCACAGAGATCCCGACGTTGAAAAGGGAGATTACGGCGTGTCCGTTTGCAATGCCGGCGATAAAGTCCTTTATGCGTGGGCGGGAGAGAAAAAAGACGGCAATGCAATTTACATTAAGTTTTTTTATCCCGACGCCGATGATCCCCGCGCTAATAACTGGTCTGAAACGATATGTTTCAACAACAAACAAGTTAACGCAACGCCGATAGTTTCCAATATAAACGGAAAGATATTTCTTTCATGGCTTGATAAACAAAACAAGTTTCATAAAACGGAGCTTACAACGGACGGCGCGGAAATTTCCGACGAGATCATAAATATATTTGCGGTTTCATTTCCTGCCCCGTATACGTCCGCACTTCCTCCGGTATTAGGAAATATAAAAGGAAAAGATTTTGTTCTTTGGACAGATATTGAAGGCTTTGTAAGCATGAAAAAAATTAATGAGCCGCTTCTAAACGCCGCAAATCCGCAAGAGCCTAAAGATGAAACGCTTGAAGGAACGAGATATTATTTTATTAATAAGAACGCTCAAAAAACAGGCGAACGCGAAGTCCATACGCAAGGCTGCGACCGCGTGCCGAAAGAAAAAAACCGCAGATGGATAGGATATTTTGATTCTCCCGAGAAAGCGTTGGAAGCCGCAAAGAAAATTTATAATAATGTCGACGGCTGTTATTACTGCTGCCCTAAAATACATTCCAAATAACATTTGAAAACGGCGCGGATTTTGTATGCGTAAGAAATCCGCGCTCGTCGACTTTGCAGTTTAGTTCCCACAACTATTTCAATAAAAATCAGCATGGTTTTGACGGCGTTATAAAATGAAATTAAATTTGCCGGCCGAGCAACAAGCATTGTTGTTAAAAATAGATAAACGCGCCTACTTAACTTTTGCAGCTTTAGATAATCTGCAAAGTTTTGAGATAAACTAATGCTTTGCATTTCTTTAATCTTGAATAGAAAATAAAGAGGAGCCTACCACCTCGAGTCTGCGTTGTCCTTCCCGAATTTTTAAACTTTTTTTCTTTCTAAACAGCCCAGACGTCGTCTGTTTTTATCGGGCGGGAATCCACGTTTACTAAAAAATTCTGTCAGACAGCCTTCGGCTGTTTTATAAAAACAGACGAAGGCTGAAAAGAAATAATGTTAGAGACTATATTAATATTAAACATGGATTCCCATTTTCATGGGAATGACAGACACAAACAAAACAGGCGCAATCTGTGTCCCATAAAACAGGCGCAGCCTGTCCCATTTTCATGGCAATGGCGGCGAGAGGCGGTTTCCGCTTTCATGGCAATGACAGCTGCCAATCCCATAAAACAGGCGCAGCCTGTTAGACGCCGCTTTGGCGTTTTAGATGAAAAGTTTCGTTGTATTCTTCTAAGGCTTTCAGATGGCTTTCCGCTTTTTTAAACGCGTTGTCTATGTTTAATGCAAAATTGTTTCTTCCTATTATTTCTATAAAACCGTAATTTTTTAAAACTTTCAAAGGCTGTTTTTGTATTTGGCACAAAATAAGCCTTGTGTCCGTTTTTGCGCATTTGCGGTATATTTTGTAAAGCGCGTGGTATCCGGTAGCGTCCATCGCCGGTACTTTTCTCATTCTTAATATAATGACTCTGCACTCTTTAATTTTTTCCATATGTTCCACAAAAGCGCTTGCCGCGCCAAAAAAGAAAGGTCCGTTTATTTCATATACCACCACGTCTTTTAATTTCTTTTTTTCGGCTATGTCTTCTTCTTCAATTCCTTCGTAAACGTCTTCGGAAGTGTCGATGCCGGTTATGTCGGACATTCTTTTCATAAACAAAAATGCGGCAAGGATCATTCCTATTTCTATGGCGTAAACGAGATTAACAAAAACCGTTAAAACAAAAGTCGTTATCAGCACGAGGCTGTCGCTTCTCGGGGCGCGCAGCAGCTCTTTAAAAGCGGCAAAATCCATCATTCTGTAAGACACGGTAAAAAGTATAACCGCAAGCGTAACCATGGGAACAAGGACTATATACTTCATAAAAAGAAGCATTATTATCAGAATGAAAAACGCATGCGCTATTCCTGCTATCGGCGTTCTTGCGCCGTTGTTTACGTTTGCCGCCGTGCGCGCTATTGCTCCCGTAGCAGGTATTGCGCCAAAAAACGCAGACCCGATATTTGCTATGCCTTGCGCTATCAGCTCCGTGTTTGAATTATGTTTTTTTCCTATCATTCCGTCGGCGACTACGGCAGACAGCAGAGATTCTATTCCGGCAAGAATGGCTATGGTCATTGCCGGCTGAAAAAGTTTTGCCATAAGTTCAAAACTAAACGCCGGAAGAACGGGCTTAAAAGCCATAGATTTTGTAATGTCGCCAAAATGCGAATAAATAGTTTCAACGGGGAGATTTAAAAACTTGACGAGCAAAGTCGTAATTATCAATGCGGCTAAAGGACCCGGAAAGAATTTAAATTTTTTGGGATAGACCGCCATAAATACAATCGTTGCGGTTCCGATTATCACGGTTATCGGGTTTATGCTGTGGATATTTGCAAAATAAGTTTTCCATTTTTCAATAAAGTCCGACGGAACAGATGCAAGCCCCATGCCTAAAAAATCGTTTATCTGCGTTGAAAATAAAACTACGGCTATGCCGCTGGTAAAGCCGATTACTATGGGGTCGGGTATGTACTTTATAATTTTGCCAAACTTTAAAAATCCCATAGCTATAAGAAGCGCTCCCGCCATGGCGGTCGCAGTTATAAGTCCGCTTGTTCCGTATTGCTGTATAATGCCGTAAACTATAATTACAAAAGCTCCGGTAGGACCGCCTATCTGAACGCGGCTTCCTCCAAACAACGAAATTAAAAATCCGGCGACAACAGCCGTAATAAGCCCTTTGCCCGGCATTACTCCCGACGCTATTCCCAAAGCTATTGAAAGAGGTATTGCGATAAAAGCCACTATAAGACCGGCGTTTAAATCCGTAACGATTCTTGAAACGGTAAATTCTTCAGGTCTGTTTTTTATTAAAGTAAAAAGTTTTGGTTTAAAAATAAACATTTTGATTTATAGTTTCCCGGCGAATTAAAAAAACCGCCGTAATGAAGCGGCGGAAATACGATAACGTATTCTATATAAGAAAATAATTTTATGCAAATCATTTAAAAATCATTTAAATGGCAATGACAGACTTCGTCTGTGTTTATGAGGATGACAGCAGCGACTATTCCCATTTTCATGGCAATGACAGACATAAATAAAACAGACGAAGTCTGCAGACATTGTCTGTATTCCATAAAACAGGCAAAGCCTGTAGTCTTTAAGTTTGTCATTCTCGCGTTTTTAATATTTGTTCTTCCTTAGCAGCCTGCGCCCGAGTGTCTTTATCGGGTGGGAATCCATTCCCTCCGTGTTGTCATTCCCGCGTTTTTAATATTTGTTCTTCATTAGCAGCCTGCACTCGAGTGTCTTTATCGGGTGGGAATCCATTCCCTCCGTGTTGTCATTCCCGCGAAAGCGGGAATCCACGTTTACTAAAAAATTTTTCTACATTGCGTTTTTAAAAGAAATAATGTTAGAGACTATATTAATATTAAACATGGATCCCCGCTTTCGCGAGGATGACAGCGGCGGCTATTCCCGTTTTCACGGGAATGACAAACACAAACAAAACAGACATTGAAAAACAATTGACAAAACAGACACTGTCTGTGTTCCATAAAACAGACGAAGTCTGTTGTCTTTTAGTTTGTCATTCCCGCGTTTTTAATATTTGTTCTTCATTAGCAGCCTGCACTCGAGTGTCTTTATCGGGTGGGAATCCACGTTTACTAAAAAATTTTTCTTACATTGCGTTTTTAAAAGAAATAATGTTAGAGACCATATTAATATTAAACATGGATCCCCGCTTTCGCGAGGATGACAGCGGCGGCTATTCCCATTTTCATGGGAATGACAAACACAAACAAAACAGACACGCCTGCCAATCCCATAAAACAGACGAAGTCTGTCTCATTTTCATGGCAATGACAGACACAAACAAAACAGACACTGGCGCCAATCCCATAAAACAGACGAAGTCTGTCCCATTTTCATGGCAATGACAGGCACAAATAAAACAGGCGAAGTCTGCAGACACTGTCTGTGTTCCATAAAACAGGCGAAGCCTGTCCCGCTTTCGCGGGGATTACAAAACAAACAAAACGGGAATTGTTTAAAAGTATGCCGGTCTTTTTGTTAAATCCGGCATAAATGATATAATAATGAAAACTTTTTTGGAGAAAGAAAATGAAAAACTATCCGGTTTTTGATAAAGTCAGCCCGCAGCTTTTGCAGCCCATGCCTTACGAATACAAAGGAAAAGAAATAAACGTCTGCATTGAAACCGAAGAGTTCACGTGCCTTTGTCCGTGGACGGGGCTTCCGGATTTTGCCTATATCGCGATAAATTATACTCCGGACAAAACCGTCATTGAACTTAAATCTTTAAAAATGTATTTCCAAAGTTACAGAAATGTCGGCATAGTTCACGAAAGCGCGGTCAACAGCATTTTAAACGATTTGGTTAAAGCCGCAAATCCCAAGACAATGACGATAGAAATGGAGTTCGGCATAAGAGGCGGAATTATTACGACGGTTTTTGCGCAGTATGCAAAAAATAAAAAGCGGATAACATCCGGCGGATGAAATCCGCGCCTAAAAATTACTAACAATTAACCGGAGTTCATCGTGTTTAAAAAAAATAATATTCATTTTGTAGGAATCGGCGGTTCGGGAATGTCGGGAATAGCCGAAGTTTTAATTAATATGGGGCATAATGTTTCCGGCTCCGACATAAAAAAAACCGACGTTACCGATTATTTGAAAAAAATCGGAGCTAAAGTCTGCATAGGCCACGAAGCTAAAAATATCAGAAACGCCGAAGTCGTCGTTACATCGACGGCCGTAAGCAAAGACAACCCCGAAGTTTCGGCCGCGCTGAAAAACAAAATCCCCGTGATCCCAAGAATAGAAATGCTTGCCGAGCTTGCCCGTTTGAAATATACAATTTCCATAGCCGGCACGCACGGTAAAACGACAACAACGTCTTTAACGTCGCTTGCGCTTGGCGAAGGAGGGCTTGACCCCACGATAGTTATCGGCGGCAGGCTTAAAAATCTCAATACCGGCGCCCGTTTGGGACGAGGCGAATATCTTGTCGCCGAAGCCGACGAAAGCGACGGCTCGTTTTTAAAATTATCTCCGGCAATAACCGTAGTTACCAATATAGACGACGACCATCTCGATTATTACGGAAATATGCAAAACCTTAAAGAAGCTTTTGTAAAGCACATCAACAGCATTCCTTTTTACGGGGCGGCAATACTTTGCAGCGACGATAAAACGGTTTGCCAAATAATCCCCCGCATTACGAGAAAATATATCACTTACGGCCTTAACGCAAACCCCGACATTAAAGCCGAAAATATAAAAATAAATTCCTCATACACAAGTTACGACGTTTATTATTTCGGCAAAAAGCAGGGAAACGTCCGCATAAAAATACCCGGCAGGCACAATATAACAAATTCTCTTGCCGCCGTCGGCGTCGGTTTGCGGCTTGGAATACCTTTTAATTTAATCTCAAGGGCTATAAATAAATTTGACGGCGTCGGGCGGCGGCTTGAAATAAAAGGCGAAAAAAACGGCGTTACGGTAATAGACGATTACGGACATCACCCTACGGAAGTTGCGGCCACGCTTAAAGCCGTAAAAGATTTTTGGCCAAAACGCAGACTTATCGTATTATTTCAGCCCCACAGATACAGCAGAACTAAACAGCTTTTTAAAGAGTTCGGCTCAAGTTTTTCCGGCGCAGACGCGGTTAAAGTAACCGATATTTATTCGGCCGGCGAACGCCGTATAAAAGGCGTGTCGTCGGAACTTATATTAAAAAGCCTTAAATCAAACAAATGCGACGCCTCAAAATTTGAAGGCGCTCGCGCGCTTGCAAGTTCTCTTTGCGGCGGAGAAATAATTCTCACTTTAGGCGCCGGAGACATTTGGAAACAGGGAGAAGAAATATTAAAACTGATTTAATAAACACTCTTTGCGCATTAGACTGCAAGATTTACAAAGACGAACTTCTTTCACGGCGCTCCTCTTTTAAAATAGGCGGAGCGGCCGACTATTTTATGGAAATACCCAATGAAAAAGCTCTCAGAGAATTTCTTAAATACGCGCAAAAAAACAATACGCGTTATTTTTTAGCGGGCTGCGCCACAAACGTTCTTTTTAGCGACGAAGGATACAGGGGCGTAGTTATAAGGCTTACCGGAGATTTTGAAAGGCTTGAAATAAAAGACTGCGAAATATCCTGCGGCGGATCCGTTTCTCTTGCGGTAGCGCTTAAAGTAGCGCTTGATAATAATCTTTCCGGCCTTGAATGCGTTTCAGGCATACCGGGAACGGCAGGCGCGGCGGTTTTTGGAAACGCCGGAGGAAAAGATTTATGGATAAGCAGGGCGGTTAAAAGCGTCGAAGTTTATCGCGGCGTAAAAAAGAAGCTGATAAATAAAGAAAAAATAGATTTTGGCTACAGAAAAAGCGGCCTTGAAGGCTGTATAATAACAAAAGTCAATTTTTCCTTGAAAAAAGAAGAAAGAAATGATATTTTAAAAGAGGTTCTTGAAAGCATTCAAAAGCGTTCTGAAGCGCAGCCTTTGTCAGTTCCTAATGCCGGCTGCATTTTTAAAAATCCCCCGGGCATAAGCGCCGGAAAACTTATAGATGAAGCGGGCTTAAAAGGCGTTTGCCGCGGCGCGGCAAAAATATCGGAAAAGCACGCCAATTTTATAATAAATACCGGCGGCGCTAAATCTGCCGACGTAAAAGAGCTGATAGCCTTTATCCGTAAAACTGTGGAAGACAAATTCGGCATACGTCTTGAAACCGAAATAAAAATCGTTTAAAAATGATGATAGAAAAATTTAAAAATAAAAAAATAGGCGTATTGTGCGGCGGTTTTTCAAGCGAAAGAGAAATTTCTTTAAAATCCGGCGCGGCGGTTTTTCAAGCGCTGCGCTCTCTTAAATTAAAGGCTTGCCTCATAGATGTCGGAAGAGATCTCGCCAAACGTATAAAACAAGAGAAAATAGACGCGGCTTTTATATGCCTGCACGGCAATATGGGCGAAGACGGAACGGTTCAGGGCATGCTTGAGATAATGGGCGTCGCCTATACCGGATGCGCGGTTTTAGCAAGCGCAATTTCTATGGATAAGGCGGTTTCAAAAACGCTGTTTAGATGCGCGGGTCTTTCCACTCCGGACTGGTTTACCTTAAAAAAGTTTTCGCCGCTTCCTTCCCGCATAAAATATCCCGTCGTAGTTAAACCCTCGGGGCAAGGCTCGGCGATAGGAGTTTCAATAGTCAAATCGGAAAAAGATTTTGCAAAAGCCGTTAAAAAAGCTTTCAGATACGACTGTAAAATTATAGTTGAACAATTCATAAAAGGCGCGGAAATCACGGTGGGCGTTTTAGACGGCAAGCCTTTGCCCGTAGTTGAAATTGTCCCTAAATCCGAATTTTACGATTTTAAATCAAAATATTCAAAAGGCGGTTCAAAGCACATAATTCCGGCGCGCATAAGCCCAAAAGCGAGCAAAGCCGCTCAAAGCGCAGCGCAAACGGTTTATGAAATTTTTAACTGCCGCGCGCTGTGCAGAGCCGATATGATAGTTGATAAAAACGACAAAGTCTGGGTTTTGGAAAACAACACTCTTCCCGGCATGACGCAGACATCGCTGCTGCCCGACGAAGCTAAAGCCGCAGGTTTAGATTTTAACGCGCTTGTGCTAAAAATTTTGGAAAGCGCGTTTGAGTAAATAAAATGTCGGCAATGAAAAAATATCGGTATCGCAAAAGAGTAAACATAAGGGCGGCTTATTCCCGTTCTCCCAAAAAGGGAAGAAGACCCGTCAAATTTTTTATATTGACCTTGTTGTTTGCGGGATTGTGTTTTTTATTGTACGCGGGAGCAAAAAAACTTGCCGGCATAGCTTATGCGGCAGACAGTTTATCGATAAAAGAAATTGACGTGTCGGGCGCAAAAAACGTTTCTAAGGCGGAAATAAAAGCTCTTTTGCCTTTTAAAGTCGGCGACAATATTTTAAAAGCCGATCTCAGCGCCGCCGAAGACGAAATAAAAAAACTAAAGCCCGAGCTAAGAGACATCTCCGTCAACAGACGCTGGCAGCGCGTAAACGTTCGGCTTTACGAAAGAACGCCGGAAGCTTTTGTATTAAAAGGAAAAGAAATTTTCGGGATAGATTTCGACGACAAGCCTTTTCCGCTGCGCGGGTTTATGAGCGCTATGAAAATCCCCGAGATAGAGTGCCAAAGCCTGCAGGAAAGAGCCGAGCTTTTAAAATTCGTACAGACGTTTAAGGCGGTCTGCAAAGATTTTCTCGACGGAGTAGCTGCGGTAAAATTCGGCGTTTCAGGAGACGTGGTTTTAAAAATGCGCGACGGAACAGAAATCTTTTGGGGCGAAGACAGGGCGCAGTGGATATCCCATAAATTCGACAAGTTTCAAAAAATTTACGTTGACGCTAAAGCAAGATATTCGGATATAGAATACGTGGACATGACTTTGTACGATTACGGACGGGCGGTAGTAAAACCAAAAATTCAGGAGCAAATATAAATAAAGGATAAACAATGGCCAAACAAGTTCTTATTGCCGGTCTTGACATAGGGAGCAATCAGGTTTGCTGCGTTGCCGGAGCAAGAGACGAAGAAGCCCGCATAGTTAAAATTCTCGGCGCGGCCTGCGTGCCTTGCAGCGACGGCATTAAAGCCGGAGCCGTTATAAATATACAGGAAGCCGCTCTTGCCATAGCAAGAGCTTTTGAAGATACGGAAAAAGCCGCCGGCGCCCAGACGGCTTATGTCGTGGCATCTTTAAGAGGCGGGTTTATTGAAGCTAAAAATTCAAGAGGCGTAGCAAACATCAATCACGCCAACAGAGAAATAACCGAAGAGACCGTTGCAAACGCTTTAGACAGCGCAAAAAAAATTATAAAACTTGATTCCGAACACGTTATTTTGCAGATTGTTCCCAGAGAATTTATATTAAACCAGCAAAAAGGCATACAAAATCCAATAGGCATGGAAGGAACTTTTATAGAAGTTGACGTTCACGCTTTGGTGGCGGTGGCAAGCAATGTGGCAAATATTTCTAAAGCGATGGAATCTGTGGGAATAAAATGCGACGAGAAAGTTTACGGCTATCTTGCCGCAAGCGATATTTTAGTTACAAAAGAAGAAAAAGAGCTCGGCTGCCTTGCGGTAGATTTCGGAGGACTTACGACCGGTCTTGTTTATTATGCCGACGGCATCGTGCGATATTCAAGCGAACTTCAGGTAGGCTCCGACTATATAACCAGAGACATCATGCACAAACTCAGGGCTTCTTTTGCCGTTTCAAGAGAAATTAAAGAAATGTACGGCGCGGTCTTTGCCTCAAAAGATATGAAAAGCGCGGAATTTGAATACAGAGGCGCCGACGGAAGAAGTTCAAAAAAATACGACAGAGCCCAGCTTGTTGAAATAATACAGCCAAGAATAGAGCAGATATTGTTTGCAATTGAAGACATAATGAAAAGAAGTCCGAGCGGCGCTCAGTTTCTTTCCGGCGGGATAGTTCTCACCGGAGGCGGAAGCCTGCTTGAAGGCGTTCCGGAAGCTTTTGAAAAATATTTCGGCTGTTCGGTAAGAATAGGAATTCCAAACCCCGAAAAAGTCGTAGGTCCCCACGAAATAGTTTCTAATCCTTCTTATACCGCCGCAATAGGAGCGGTATCATCGACGCTTTCTGTTTCCTACAGCTCTTATGTTCCCAGATCTTCGTCGCCGGGCGTAGTTTCAAAAATAATAAAATGGTTTGACGAGACTTTTTAAACATTATGAAAATAATTCTTCCTTCTGAAAATCAAAATAATTCTCAGCCTGCGGTAATTAAAGTTATAGGCGTCGGCGGCGGCGGTTCAAACGCCGTTAACCGCATGATAGCGGCAAATGTTGACGGCGTCGAATTTATAGCGGTAAACACCGACGTTCAGGCGTTAAGAGAATCTGCCGCTCCCGTAAGAGTGCAGATAGGCGAGAAAACTTCAAAAGGCTTAGGCGGAGGAGGGGACCCTCTTATAGGCCAGAAAGCCGCCGAAGAAAGCATTGAAATCCTTCGCGAAACGGTAAGGGGCGCAGACATGGTCTTTGTCGCTTCCGCAATGGGCGGCGGAACCGGCACGGGCGCTGCTCCCGTCGTAGCCCAGATAGCGCGTTCAGAAAGCATTTTAACCGTAGGCGTAGTTACCAAACCTTTTGACTTTGAAGAAAAAGTAAAGATGGACATCGCCGAAGACGGAATAAAAAAGCTCAAAAGCTATACGGACGCTCTCATCGTAATTCCAAACGAAAGAGTTTTTAACGTTATAGACCCGACTATGCCCATGAAAGTTCTCTACGAAATTATAGACGGAGTGCTAAGGCAAAGCGTTCAGGCTATAACCGACGTCATCACTACTTCCGACGAAATAAACGTTGATTTTGCCGACGTTAAAAATATCTTCGCAAATTCGGGAACGGCTTTGATAGGCATAGGCGAAAGCTCCGCCTGCGGAAATGTCAGAGAAGCCGTTGGCAGAGCCGTAACAAGCCCTTTGCTCGACGACCGCGACATATCTCTTGCAAGCAAAGTTTTAGTTCATATTACGGCTTCAAATCTTTTAGCCGGTCAGTTTCAGGAAATAACGGAAGCCATAAAAAGTTACAATATACGCGGGCACATTAAGTACGGGCAAAGAACCGACAACAGGCTCGACGATAAAATTAAAATCACCATAATCGCCACCGGTTTTAAATCCGACGAAGAGGAAAAGGAAAAGAAACAGCCCTTCGGGCAGGCAAACCTCTTTGACGAGCCGCGCCAGCCGAGCGAACCCGTTAAAATAGATTATACCATTCCGGCCTATACCTACTGGAAATCAAAAAAACTTAAATAAAAAAATGCAAATGGCGCGCAAAACGCATGTTCCTGCGATAGCTGTTGCGGCAACGGCGCGGAGCGCTTTTAAAAATGCCCAAACTAATTACGCAATCTTCTTTTAACCATAAACATTTCACAACTACAAAATCCTGCGCAGATATGAAAGATCCGTCGGCAAGAAGAGCCGTCATGTCTTTTGCAGGCTTAGATCCGCAAAATCTTATCATTGCCCAGCAGACGCACGGCGTTAACGTCAAAATAGTTTCAAAAACCGACAGAAACAAAATTATCGGCGATTGCGACGCTTTAATCTGCGCAGATCCCGAAATAATTTTGGGAATTTTTACGGCGGACTGCATGCCGATAATGATGGCTTGCGCTAAACGCCAAGTAATAGCCGCAGTTCATGCCGGCTGGAGAGGTCTTGCCGGCGGCATAATAGAAAAAACGGCGCAAATCTTAAAAAACGATTTTAACGCCGCGCCTGAAGAAATAGATTTGTATATAGGTCCGCATATATGCAAACGCTGCTATGAAGTGAGTTCCGATTTTGAAAAAATATTCGGGCTTCCGCTTGAAAACGGAAAAATGGATTTGTCTCTTGCGGCATGCAATAAAGCGTCTGCCGTTGGAATTGTAAACTCAACGGTAAGTTCTTTGTGCACTTGTAATGAAAGCGATTTGTTTTTTTCTTACAGAAGGGATAAGAGCAAGGAAAGGCAGCTTACTTTTTTGTCTTTTTAACGATAGCGTTAATTCTTTTAAGCTGTTCTTCGGGGGTTACCTGTCCCGAAACTGAAGTATTTGAATTGTTATAATTGTTGAAATCGGGATTAAATAAAAATTTGTCGTCTCCCATTGCGTCGTCCACGTTTTGATAAGAAAGAGCTTTGATGTTTGCCGGATTAAAAGCTATAAAATCTTTGACCGTTTTAAAAACTCCGTTTACCGCATATCTGTTCAAACTTGCGTTTGAAGTTACAGCCGAATCTTCGTAAGACATAAATCCGTTTATTTTTCCTTTTGCAAAAACTACGCACAACAGCAAAAACACAATGCATATTACGAGCGTTTTTCTGGAATCGCCTATTTCATAATCGCGCAAACGTATAAACGCCGTTGTTGAAATAATGAACATTAAAGAGGCCGCTATTATAGTAAAAGCGATTGATATTAGCATTATGGTCAAAGAATTTTTTGCAAAAGTCAAAAACAGAGTAACGACCTGAGAAATGATGTCGGGCAGAATCGGCTCTTTTACTTTTAACACTATATGCACGCACAGCATTGACGTTATCTGCAAAACAAAAACCGGCAGCAAAACCGCGCAATAATAAATTCTTATTATAAGCGCCGTAAATTTAGACACGCGAGAGGCGGCAAAAGCCGTCATAAAAACAAGAAGCGCAAAAACCGGTATGTTGATAAGAGCCAAAATGGCGGCAGAAAACCTTGCGTTTTGCAGAAATGTCAGTATTAATTCTATTTTTGGAGTTGAGTTAAGAAGAGTTGATTCAAAAGAAAATAAAAAAACAAAACTTATAGCCGTAAGAACGGCCGTAAAAAAGATATTAAAAAACACAATACGCGTTATCAGGGAAAAAATTCCGGAATTCTGGTTAGTTGTCATAGCAAACATTTTAGTAATAAAATCGCCAAAAGTAAATGAAAATTCGCGTTTTCGCAAATTCGTTTAAATTCAGCTATACTATTAACGTAAGACAGAAAGGAGAAATCAAAATGAATAGCAAGAATAATTTTGCAAAAGATTTTGACACGATTTTCAAAATCAAGGCTTCACAAGAAACCTCTTATGAAAACCAAAACAATTTGAAACAATGTTACGCTCCTTCCGATGATAGAGACATTACAACAACAGATACAGTAGAGTATATTTCAGAAAAGAGAGAATCTTAATGCCAAATTGGAAAGAAGTTCTTGATGAATTGAATCAGTGATCATCTGCCGACCCGCTTGATGAAATAAGGAATAAATATTTGTCCTTGCTGTATAAAAAAACCGGTCGGAATGTAATTGCTTATTATTCTGGTTGGTTGCAAAAACAGACCTTAGAATCAGGCATATCTGATTTAGACCAGAATTCATTTATGACGACAATTCATAATTTAGATAAGGCTAAAGGGCTTGATTTAATTCTTCATACTCCTGGTGGAAATATAGCGGCAACAGAAGCAATTGTATGTTATTTAAAAAATATTTTTAAGAATAATATTAGAGTAATCGTTCCACATCTTGCAATGTCTGCCGGTACTATGATTGCTTGTTCGTCAAAAGAGATTATTATGGGAAAACATTCAAGTCTTGGTCCCACAGATCCACAATTTGGCAACTTATCAGCTTCTGCTATTTTAGAAGAGTTTGAAACTGCAAAAAAAGAAGTTGCTAATGACCCAAAAACAATTCCATTATGGCAGATGATTATTTCAAAATATAATCCTACTTTTTTGGGAGAGTGTGATAAAGCTTGCAGATGGGCTGAAAAAATCGTTGAATCTTGGCTTGAAGATAATATGTTTTATGGAGAGAAAGATGCGAATCAAAAATCCAAAACTATAGCAGGGTTGCTTGGCGATCATAAAAAATCAAAAAATCATTCAAAACATTTCTCAAAAGATGAGTTAAGTGCAATGGGGTTAAAAATATATTCCCTTGAGAGTGATACTGAATTGCAAGATTTAGTTTTAACAGTTCACCATGCATTTATGCATACTTTTGCTAAATCAACTGCAATAAAGATAGTTGAGAATCATATTGGAATTAAAATTGTTTCTGCTAACAGAACAAGTACCATGCAGAAAGTATAATTTTTATCTTAAATATTAAATTCTTCCCTCAAGTTTGCTGCAAAGCAACTTGGGGCTTTTTCTTTTATCTGAGTATTTTTTATCGGCGATGGGACTTGATTTTATATACAAATTTCTTTGATTTGTAAGTATTTTGTAATTAGACCTCTTTCCACCCCAAAATATAAAAACGCAAGGCTGATAGCGGCGGCATTTGCTTTCAGCTTTGCGTTTTTTTACAGCGGCTTATTTTTTTATTGGCAGTTTGTAACTTTGGCTTCTTTGTCAAACTCTTTGTCTATTTTTCTTTTTGCAGGCCTTCCTAAAATTTTCCTCGTCCACAATCTGAAAGAATTCATATACTCAAAAACTGCGGGGATTATTAAAAGCGTAAGTATCGTGGAGCTTATAATTCCTCCGATTATCACTATGCCCATGCTCTGTCTGAACTTGCCCGTTTCGCTTAACGCCAAAGCCGTAGGAAGCATGCCGCCGACAAGCGCAAAAGAAGTCATAAGTATCGGGCGCAGCCTTACTTTGCCGGCTTCTAAAACCGATTCTTCAACGGATCTTCCGCGCCTTATAAGCTGTTGTATATAATCGACAAGTATAATTGAATTTTTTGCCACTATCCCTAAAAGCATAATGAAACCTATCATTGTAAACATATCTATGGAGCCGCGCGTGAAAACTAAAGCGAGCAAACCTCCGACGGCCGCAAGCGGCAAAGCAAGCATTATGGTAAAAGGCGTTATTATTGACTCGTACAAACTTGCAAGAACCATAAAAATAAAAATTATTGAAAGCGCGCCGGCTATTTTTATATTTTGTATCATATCTTCCATTTCTTCAATATTTCCGGAATACTCGTAAGTAATGTCCGTCCACAATTTAGAATTCATAGGATTATTCTTGCTTTGCGTTATCGTTTTTTCAACCTCTTTTTGTATGGGGCCTAAAGAATATCCCTTGCTTATGTTTCCGGAAATTTCAAGATAGCGGGTTCTGTCGCGCCTGTAAATTTTTGTAGGTCCTTCGGCTTTTTTAAGTTTTGCAACGCGCGAAAGTTTTATGCGTTTATTGTTCATATTGAAAATATAGAGATCGTTGAAAGACTCGTTTATTTTTCTTTGCCTCTCGTCAAAGCGCACTCTTATATCGTATTCCAGACCGTCGCTTCTAAAAACTGCGGGCAAATTTCCCTCTACCATAGCGCGCAGTTCGGTTCCGGCCATAACGGAATTTACTCCGAACTCTTTTGCTTTTTTAGGATCTATATCTATTTGATATTCCTGTTTTCCGGAACGGAAATTTGTTGAAAGATCGACGAGACCGGGAATTTTTTTAAGCTGCGCTATTAAAGCGGTTCCGAGTTTGCTAAGCTGCACCGTATCGCGTCCGTATAAAAAGAGAGAAAAAGGTTTTCCGTTTCCGCCCATCATTCCGCCGGATTCGTTTAAAGAAATAACCACCGAATTGTCAAATTTTCCTTCAAGTCTTTCTCTTATTGCATTTTTTACCTCTTCGGTGCTCAGCTTTCTTTTTTTATAATCCACAAGGCGCACGTACATATCGGCGATATTTAATTCGCCGCTGTTATTGCCCAGCGAAACCATGCAAAATTCCACTTCGTCCATAGACATAAGTATATTTTCTATCTCTTCGCATACGGAATTTGTTCTTGCAAGAGAAGCGTCCGGAGCGGTTTCAATATCTATGCGGAACTCTCCGGATTCCGAAACAGGCATAAAATTCTTAGGCAGATCTTTTGCGCTGTAAACTGAAGCGCCAAAAATCATTACGACAATAAGCAGTATTTTTATTTTGTTATGAATGATAAACGTAAGTAAAACCGAGTAAATTTTTAAAATGACCTGATACACTTTTTCAAACCAAACTACCGTCAGCAAACGCCCCGCTTTGCTAAAGCCGTCAAAAATTCGGTACAGCGCCCTAAGCGGCGCGGATTTTGGTTTTGCGTTTGCTTTTTTATGAGTCGGAATTATATAAGCCGAAAGCATCGGGGCTATAGTTAAAGCGTCGAGCACCGATATAAACATTGCAAACACTACCGTTAAGCCGAACTCTTTAAAAAACTGCCCTATAATGCCCGACATAAAGCCTACCGGCAAAAAGACGGCTATCACGGAACTCGTCGTAGCCACAACCGCCAAAGCCACTTCGTCAGTTCCTTTTTGGGCGGCTTCGTCAGGCTCTTCTCCCTCTTCATAATGCCTGTAAATGTTTTCTCGCACGACTATGGCGTCGTCTATCAAAAGCCCTACGGCTAAAGACAAAGACATAAGCGAAATTACGTTTATGCTGAAATTAAAAAAATGCATAAAAATAAAAGCGCCTATTAAGCTGTTTGGAAGAGCAAGCGCGGTAATAAACGTGGAGCGCCAGCTTGCAAGAAAAAAGTAAACGACTACTATGGCAAGAAAGATACCTTCAAAAATAGTGTTTTTAACGTCGTCGATATTTGCGCGGATAAGCTTTGCGTTGTCGGTAATAACCGTAAGGCGCGGATTTCCTTTTGCGCCTTTATACTTTTTGTTGAGTTCGGCGACTTTTTCTAAAACGCCCTGCGATATTTTTACTTCGTTGGCTTTAGACTGTTTAAAAATCCTAAACAAAAGTTGCTGTTCCTTTACAACTTCCCCGTCTTCTCTTAAATTTATGCGCCCCATGGAAGTTCTTTCGCGCACGGTATCGTCAACCCTTGCTACGTCTCCGACGGAGATCGGCACTTCGTTGCCTCTAAAGTTTACTATCACCTGCTCTATGTCTTTAACGTTGCGGTATTCTCCCATAGAGCGAAACGATATGTCGTCGTCGCCTATTGAAAGCCTGCCAACCGGAACGTTCATGGAATTGTTTTCTATGGCGCTTGTAACGGCCGAAAGAGTGGTGTCGTATTGGTTCAATTTTTCTCTGTTGATGTTGACGACGATCTCTCTTCTTGTGCCGCCGGCCATCCAGATATTTGCTATGCCGTCAACCCTTAAAAGCTCTTTTCTGTAATATTCGTCTCCAAAATCAAAAAGTTCCTTAGCCGGCAAAGAGGATTTAAGGCTTACCGTCATAACAGGCCTTGACTCCGGATCAAACTTTAAAACAACGGGTTCTTCTATATCGTCGGGAAACCCTCTTCTTATTTCCGCTATTTTGTCTTTAACTTCCTGCAAAGCGATCTCGGGATTTTTGGTGAGTTCAAATTCCGCAAAAGTTCTTGAATATCCGTCTTGACTGACGGAAGTTATATGCTTTAAGCCCGAAATTGCGCTCATTGCATTTTCAACGCGGCGGCTTACGCGGTTTTCAATTTCCTCAGGCCCCGCGCCCGGATATTGTATGGTTACGACGACAAAAGGAAATTCTACGTCGGGCATCATTCTTACCGGAATTCTCTGCATAAAAATAACGCCGACGATTATTACGGCTATCAAAATTGAAAAAACAAAAGTGGGACGTTTTATCGATAAACTTGCTAAATTCATATGGCGGCAACCTCTTTAGAAAATAATTTATTATTCTATGATCTCAATTTCAACCCTGCGGTTTGGTTTGGACGGGGACGGTTTTTGTCCTTTTTTCTTTTTCGGCTGTTTTATGGGTTTCGACGAGCCCTCTCCTCTGTATTTTATATTGCGTTCGGAAATTCCGTACTTGATAAGAGCGTCGTAAACCGATTTCGCCCTCGTTTCTGAAATCACTTCGTTTAAAACGTCAACTCCGTCTCCCTGCGCGTCCGTATGCCCGGTAACGATTATCATTTTTATTTTAACTTCTTTTAAACCAGCCGCTATCTGTTTTAAATATTTTTCCGCGCTTTCATTAATTTCCGACTGTCCCGCTTGAAAAAAAGAACTTCCCAGCGTAATTATTTTACCCGTGCCTTCTTTGTAATCTTCAGCGTACAAATCTTCAAAAGAAGAATCACCGTCGGATTGCCGGCCGGGCAATGCGTTTGGCGTTTCAGCCGCCGTAGCGGAAACTTGCAGATTTGTTGAAGGCTTAGGCTTAGAAACATTGTTTGCGTTTTTGGACGGTTTAAGCGCCGTATTAGGAGCTTTCAATTTTACTGCAGGTTTAGTGTTTTTG
This sequence comes from Endomicrobium sp., assembly GCA_031273645.1. Lineage (GTDB taxonomy): Bacteria > Elusimicrobiota > Endomicrobiia > Endomicrobiales > Endomicrobiaceae > JAISLV01. The sequence continues at coordinate 7,890 of JAISRM010000150.1, read as the reverse complement.
GCCGGAGTTTTTTTTGCCGTCGGCGGTTTTGGCGTTTCAATGTCGGCAGGAAGATCAAAATAAGGCTCGGTTAAAACAGAGTCTTTTTGATCAAACGTTTTTTCAGACTGAAATTTCAGCGACGTAAAAGAACCTTCTACCTGCACAAGTTCAATTATATCTTCGTCAAAATCAGTATTATCGCCGAGTCTGTCCGAATCGCTTTCGCTTATAGAATTTATTTTAACAATATTTCTGTAATCCTCGTCTTTAGAGGAGAGTCTGGCTGCAAAACCGTATCTTATCCCCAAAATCAACGCAAATCCTTCGTAATAGCGCGCGCTCTCGTATTCATAACGGATATAAGAGGTTATGCCTTGCGAAAAAGAAACGTTTAAGCCTAACGCGGCATTAAGAGACGCGCCTGAAAAATCAGAAACGTATTCTTTGCCGGCGTACGCAATTTCTGTTCTGCCGGCAAATCCGTATCCCAAACCGGCTTCAAAATAGGGCAGCGCAACAACTTTATTTTTTATTTCTTTACGATAACCTGCCTGAAGCGCGGCGTTAAAGTTAAAAAAAGATATTCCTTCAAATTTAATTTCTTGCCCGTCTGCTTGGGCAGATGCGCCGCCGGAATGCAAAAGAGCCAAAGAAACTTTTGGCGCTATCTCTAAAAATCCGTATTTAATTTTTTTGCCAAATTCTCCTGAAAACGCCGACACGTTTCTTTCAAAATCGTAGTTCAATGCGCCGCCGTAGAAACCGGAATCTTTAAAATTTACGCTTTCAAAATAATTTTTTAATATTAATCCCGCAAAATAATTATTTTCTCCGCGCCAAGCGGCGTAAATGCTAAACGCAGGATATGAAAAAGAAGCCGAACCGCTTTTGCTTTCGGTCAAAGATTTTGCCGAAATATCGCCCTGCGCGCCGTACTCCGCAGACAGTCCGATATAATATTTGTCCCGCTTGTCAGTCATTACCCGTCTGTCGTATCCTGCTTCAAAGCCCAAGAGAGATGCTTGCGCGCTTCCTCTGTCGCTTACGGCGGCTTGGCTGTAACGCATAAACAGCCATGTTTTATGTTTAGGTTCTTCATAAAAAAAATCGGCAAAATCGCCAGCCTTAAAATTTACTAAACCGAGAGAATTTTTCGGGATAAAAAAAGATACGGCGGAAACATTTAAAGCATCCGCCGCATAGTTTGCATTTTTAATATTATCGGCATAAGATAGGCCGTAACTTAAAATCAGAGAAGAAAAAATAGAAAAGATTAAAATTCTTTTGCCGTAAGACATTGTTTGTCCCGAAAAATGAGTTTATTTTAAAACATAGTTTAATTATACTAAATTAGCTTTTGTCAAGCTATATAAAACATTGAATTTTTTCAAAAACGGCTGAGCGCGTTAATTTGCTATAATTACGCCATGTTTTTACCTGCAACAAAAGAAGAAATGTTGAAACTCGGCTGGGAAAGACCCGATATAACGCTTATATCGGGCGACGCTTATATTGACAGCCCTTTTATCGGGACGGCCGTTATAGGAAACTGGCTTAGCGCAAACGGATTTAAAGTTGCGGTTATCGCCCAGCCCGACATACATTCCGATGAAATAGCCGCTTTGGGCGAACCTAAACTTTTTTGGGGAGTTTCCGCCGGAGCAATGGATTCTTTTGTCGCAAATTATACGGCTTTAAACAAGTTCAGAAACGACGACGATTTAACGCCCGGCGCCATAAATAACCGCAGACCTGACAGAGCCTGCATGGTCTATTCAAACCTTATACGCAGGTATTTTAAGAACACAAAGCCTATAGTTTTGGGAGGCGTCGAAGCTTCGCTGCGCAGGATCGTTCATTACGATTTTCAAGATAACGCTTTAAGACGCTCAATTCTTTTTGACGCAAAAGCAGACGCAATAATTTACGGCATGGGCGAGCGCGCAACTTTAGAATTGGCTTGCGCTTTGCGTGACGGCAATGAATGGCGCGGCATTAAAGGTTTGTGCTATATTTCAAAAATAAAAAACGAATCAGCAATAGAACTTCCGTCTTTTGAAGAGTGCAGACAAGACCCCGACTATTTTTCAAAAGCGTTCAAAACTTTTTACGATAATGCCTGCATGAACAGCCCGCAGATTTTATGCCAAAAACACAATGACAGATATTTAACGCAAAACCCCAAACAGCCTCCTCTCACGCCGCAAGAGCTTGACGCCGTTTACGATTTGGATTATACAAGAGAAGTTCATCCTTCCTCTCAAAAATACGGAAAAGTAAAAGCGCAGGATACGATAAAATTTTCAATAACATCGCACCGCGGATGTTTTGGGGAATGCAATTTCTGCGCTATTGCCGTCCATCAGGGAAAAGAAACCGTTTCAAGAAGCCGTCAATCAATTATCAACGAAGTTGTAAAAATAACAAAACTGAAAGATTTCAAAGGATACATCAGCGATATCGGAGGTCCGACGGCAAATATGTACGGTTCACACTGTAATGCCCGAAGACAGCCCGAAAACCATGACGCAAAAACCGAAGAAAACGCAGTTTATGCGCCCGCCGGAAGCTGCATAAACAAGCGCTGTCTTTTTCCGCAAATGTGCAAAAATTTATATGCGGGACACAGCGAGCATTTGGATCTTCTTAAAGAAGCTTCTAAAGTAGAAGGCGTAAAAAAAGTGTTTATTTCGTCAGGGATACGCTACGACATGATATGCCAAGACGGAGACGGCGGAGAAAATTATTTAAAATTTATAAGCGCAAACAACGTATCAGGGCAAATGAAAATAGCGCCGGAACACGCAGACGAGCGTATCCTTGAACTTATGGGCAAACCTTCGTCGTCTTATTTAAAACGTTTTATAGAAATGTTTAATAAAAACAAAAACGCAAACCAATTCTTAACATACTATTTTATAGCGGCATATCCCGGCTGTTCTCAAAAAGAAACGCAGTTTCTGCATTCATTTATAAAGAAAACCTTAAAAACGCGTCCGCAGCAAGTTCAAATTTTTACGCCCACCCCTTCAACTTTGGCAACGCTTATGTATTATACCGGAAAAGATTTAAACGGAAACGACATATTCGTTGAAAAAGACAGAAACGCAAAACAAAAACAAAAAAGAACGTTAACGGATTAAAGCCCGTTCCGGTCTGCGTTACAGACTGCGTCTGCAGGCTTCGCCTGTTTTATGAAATACAGACAGCGTCTGTTTTGTCTAATCATTTTTTCAAGGCCTGTCATTCCCATGAAAATGGGACAAAAAACAGACCCAGCCTGAAAACAAACTCTGGCTGCCAATCCCATAAAACAGCCGAAGGCTGTCGGAGAGAATTTTTTAGCAAACTTGGATTCCCATTTTCATGGGACAAAAAACAGACCCAGCCTGAAAACAAACTCTGGCTGCCGATCCCATAAAACAGACGAAGTCTGCAGATGTCATAAAAAAAGACCCCGGATTTTTCCGGGGTCTTTGGATAAATATTTTTTTTAACGTTTTGAAAACTGGAAGCGTTTTCTGGCTTTTGGTCTGCCGGGCTTTTTTCTTTCAACCATTCTTGAATCTCTGGTCAAAAGACCTTCTTTTCTCAAAGCTTCTTTTGAAGCTTCGTTAAGATTTAGAACAGCCCTTGCAAGACTGTGGCTTACTGCTCCTGCCTGTCCGCTTATTCCGCCGCCTATTACGTTTACATAGAAGTCGTAACTTTTAACGCCGCTCCATACGCCTAAAGGCTTTAAAACGGTTTTTTTATGTCTTTCAAGCCCTCCAAAATATTCGTCGGGAGTTTTATCGTTAATCAATATTTTTCCGCTTCCGTCTGAAACTCTTACGCGGGCTATAGAATTTTTTCTGCGTCCCGTGCTTAAATAAGAAACATTGCTCATTTTATCCCTCTTTTTGACTTTTGCTTATTAAATGCAAAACTTATTTAAATTTTTATTGCTTTGAAGCAAACTGCGCGCCGTGCGTATGTTTTTCGTCTTTAAAAACTTTAAGCCTTTTAAGCTGTCTGTCGGCAAGCTTGTTTTTTGGCAGCATGCCTTTAACGGCAAGCATTAAAGCTTTGTCCGGACTTTTTTCCATTAAAACGGAATAAGGAGTAAATTTTGTTCCTCCCGGATATCCGGAATACGTAAAATGCGTTTTTTGGTCGAGTTTCTTTCCGGTAAGAACGATTTTTTTTGCGTTTGTTATAACCACAAAATCTCCGCAGTCTATATGACCGGTATAGATAACTTTTTTCTTGCCTCTTAAAATATCGGCGACTTCAACCGCAAGCCTTCCTAAAACTTTTCCGTCGGCATTTATTAAATGCCATTTTCTTTCGATAGCGTCTTCTTTGGGTAAATAAGTCTTTTTGTTCATCTTTTAAAACCTTGTCCTATAATTTTCTTTTTATTTGAAGCGGAAAAACTAAAACATATCGGGGCAGATACGCTTTTAGCCCTTTCGTTATCAAAGTCTGATATTATACATATTTATTTATGGGAAAAGCAAATTTGCAGCCTTCTTCAGCTGTAAGCCTGAGTCTGTCAGCCTTCGGCTGTCAGCCGCCGGCTTTAATTTTATTCTTCCGTCAGAATGTCGCCTAAAGACGGCCTGTCGTCGCTGTTTGCGTACTTTTTAACAAGCTCTTTTTCTCTGTCAAACTCAAGTTTCTTAACCGAAGCTTCTATTTTTCTGTCTCTGACGTCAACTTTTATTATTTTTGCTTCAACTTCATCGCCTTCTTTTAAAAGCTGCTTGTCTCTGTCGGTTTTTAGCGAAGAAATTTCATTGTTTTTAATAAGAACTTCAATGCCGGGCTCAATTTCTACAAAAACGCCAAATTCCGCCGTTCTTACTACTTTTCCGCTTACATGCATTCCCGTTTTATATTTTTTATAAGGATCGGGCTGCGTGTGTTTAAGCGAAAGCGATATTTTTTCATTTTGCGGATTAACTTCCAAAATTACGACTTCCACTTCGTCGCCTTTTTTGACGACGTTTTCGGGATGTTTTATTTTTTTAGTCCATGAAAAATCGCTTATGTGAACAAGACCTTCTATGCCTTCGGGAAGCTTTACAAAAGCTCCAAACGGCATGAGATTGCGCACGATCCCCTTTACTACGGTTCCGGGCGCATAATGTCTGTGCGCTTCGTCCCACGGATTTGGCTGCATTTTCTTTACCGACAAAGAAATTTTCTTATTTTCTATATTGACGTCAATGATTTTAACTTCAATTTCTGTTCCGGGCTTAACGTTTTTTTTGAAAGAAGCTTCGCTGTCGTTCCATGCGTATTCCGACACATGCAAAAGACCTTCGACGCCCTGTTCAAGTTCTACAAAAGCCCCGTAATCTGCCACCGAAGTTACCTTGCCTTTCATAATGAGTCCGACGGGAAATCTTTCAGAAGCAAATTCCCACGGATGAGGGGAAAGATTTTTCATGCTTAAAGAAATTTTGCCGTTGGTTTTATCAACTTTAAGCACCTGAACCCTTACAGTCTGTCCCTGATGAAGAATCTCGTCAACTTTCTTGACTTTATACCAGGCTATTTCTCCTATATGCAAAAGTCCGTCTATGCCTCCTAAATCGATAAAAGCCCCGAAAGCCGCAAGACGCGAAACGGTCCCGTCTAAAATCTGACCTTCGGCTATGCTTTCAAGGACGGAAGCTCTCTTGGCGTTTTTTTCATCTTCAAGAAGCTTGCGGCGCGACACGACGACTTTTTTAGCTCTTCTGTCGAATTCCGTTATCGCGACTTCATAAGATTTGCCGACATATTTTTCGGGATTGCTTACAAAATGAACGTCAATTTGCGAAATGTGAAGAAAAGCGTTAACGCCGACGTCGGCTATAAATCCGCCTTTTACGGTTTTTATTATTTCGGCGCGGACAGACTTGTTTGCGGAGTAAATTTTTTCAACATTATCCCAGCGTTCTTTTTCTATTACTTCTCTGTAAGACAAAACCGGCTGTCCGTAAGTATTTAATACTTTTACTTTGACGCTTGCTCCGGGCTTAAGCTCGGAAGGAATTGTGCCTTCTTCAAATTCTTTTTTAGGTATTATGCCTTCGGATTTCATGCCTAAATCTACCATAAACCCGTCTTCGTTTTCGGCTACTATAGTTACCGTTATTTCTTTTCCGGCAGAAATTGCGCCTGAAGAAGAATCGTATTCTTTCATCAAATCAGACATGCTCATTTCTTCGCCGTCTTCAAAACTCGTTACCGTCTTATCTAAATTAGTATTGTCTGCCATTTTTTTCTCCCGTCAGATTTTTTTACTTTTTAAACGCCTGCCGGCAAGCCTTTTGGCTTAACCGGCGCCGCCTGCGGCGCAATGCTTTTCTATTTCCTCCTTAACGCTTTTTATGATCCAGTCCGGAGTAGAGGCTCCGGCTGTCAATCCTATTTTTTTCTTATTTTTAAACCAGTCTTTATTGATTTCTTCCACCGTCTCTATATGGCGCGTAGCCGTTCTTTTTGAACAGATTCTTGCAAGCCTTGTGGTATTTCCTGAATTTTTACCGCCGATCACTATCATTAGATCTACGGTTTTTGCAAGTTTATCGGCGGCTTTTTGTCTGTCAAAAGTAGCTTTGCATATAGTATTGTAAACTTTTATTTTATAGCGTTTTTTTAACGATTTTACAATATTTAAAAAATTTTCCGGAGTTTGCGTCGTCTGGCTTACTACGTTTATGATTTTATCCGGAGATTTCAGCTTTAGGGCTTCTTTAAGATTTTCTACGACAACGCACTTTTCTCCTCCGTAAGAAACCAAAGCTATGATTTCAGGATGCGTTCTTTCTCCGGCTATTACGATGGTTTCGCCTTTAGCGGCAAGATCTTTAACTATATCCTGCGCTCTTTTTACAAAAGGGCACGTGGCGTCTATTATGTTTACGCTTTTTTTTCCGGCAAGCTCGTTATGCAAAACCAAAGGTATGCCGTGAGTGCGCAAAATTATCGTGGAATTTCTTATTTTCTTTGCGTCGGCGACGGTTTTTATGCCTTTTGCATTAAGCCTTTCAACTTCCTGCGGATTATGTATTATAGGGCCTAAAGTATAAGTTTTTTTTCCTGCGGAAACCGTTTTTTCGGCAAGATCGACGGCTCTTTTAACGCCGAAACAAAAACCGGACTTGTCGGCTATTATTATTTTTTTTAAGCGCGCCGGAGCGGGTTTTACAGACGCGAGAATTTTTTTTGTCATTGTATCACCGCATTCTTGCCACGGCGTCCAAAACTTTTTGTGAAAGTTCCGTATAATCCGATTTTGAAAATTCCGACGGAGGATATATCGGAGCGCCGAAAGTAATTTTTATTTTTTTAAATTTAAGCATTTTGTCGGTGTTCTCAATTTTTGCAGGAATTAAGGGCGTCTGAGAGTTGCAGGATACCATGCCGGCGCCGGCTCTTGCTTTGCCGGTATTTCCGTCTTTTGAGCGCGTGCCTTCCGGAAACATCAATAAAAGTTTGCCTTGACTAAGCAAAGAAAAAGCATGCCTCATTGCAGACATATCGTAACTTCCCCGCTTAACAGGAAAAGCGTTGGTGCGTTTAATGATCCAGCCGAAAATCGGTATGTCAAAAAGTTCCTTCTTAGCCATAAAATAAATGGGCCTTCTAAGCGCGCCCCCCGTCAACGGAGGGTCAAACCAGCTTATATGATTTGGAGCTATAATTGCTCCGCCCGACGAAGGAACGTTTTCAAGCCCCTTTATTTCGTACCTGTAAAAAAGAGCAAACGCAATGCGGAACATCTGTCTTCCAAGTAAAAATAAAAAAGACGTTTTTTCTATACGCATACGCTTTTTAAAACCTCGTAAAAATCCGGAAACGATATATTTACGCAATCGGCGTCTTTTATAGTTATTTCTCCGTCGGAAATTAACGACGCCACCGCTAAAG
>JAISRM010000116.1 GCA_031273645.1 Endomicrobium sp. | reverse complement strand
GTTCGCGCGCATCCATAACCGGCCTGCTGTTATTGCCTTGCGGGCGTACATTGCCGTTATTACCGCCGCCGTTCTGCCTAGAAGGCTGTGCAGGCTGCTGATGAGCTGCATCCGCGGTTTCGTCGGCGTTTAGCGCGACTTGCGGTACTTCCTGCTGGCGAACGCCGCATACCCGCGAAACGCGCGCGCGAAACGAATATTTTTCTTTACCAGTTTCTTTTCCGGTTTTTTCTTCTTTATTTTCCATACTTCTCCTCTTTTTTCAAGCTTTTATAAAGTTTTTTTATTTTATTTTCCAAATCTTTGCGCGAAGCGTTATTGTACAGCACTATATCCGCCATCTGCGCCTTGCGCTCCGGCGCAATTTGCGCGCGGCAGCGTCTTTTAAAATCTTCCGCGCCAACACCTTTAGACAAAGCCCTTTCAAGGCTCTCTTCCCGCTCGGCGTAAACGCATAAAGTTAAATCAAAAGCATTTTGCAGGCCGGCTTCAAAAAGCAGCGGAGCGTCAAAAACAATAATTTTATTTTTTGTTTTTTTTATAATCCCCGCCGCCTCCTTTAAAATCAAAGGATGGAGCAACTTTTCAAGCCATTTTCTTTTCGCGGCATTTTGGAAAACTTCTTTTGAAATAAGCTTTTTGTCCGCCGTTTTAAAATAGTTTTTTATTTTTACCCGGGTTAAATTAAAATATTTTGCCGCAAGACAATCGGCGCAGATTACTTCCGCGCCAGCTTTTTTAAAAATACTTGAAGCCTCGCTTTTGCCCGATGCCATAGCGCCTGTCAACCCTACAACAATTTTACCGGACGTTTTAAAATTTATCATAATACTTTTATTTCTTTGAACAAAAATAAATTTACAACAACTTATTCAATATCTTGGGTAAATCTTCATCTAAATTGCCATTATAATTCACATGCGGAATATTCAATTTATGCAGAATTTTACCAAATTTTTTATATCCGTCTTTATCTCGCAAAGCAACCCAATTAACTTTTAACCCTTCTGCCTGATTTTTATTTTGTTGAGATAAAGTATCTGCAATAAATATATCTGATTTTCTTGCAAAAATTGCATCAGCACTTTCTGGATTGCCTTTGCCCATCAATTTTACTTCACAAAGATATTTTTTGCCATTATTGAGCAAATAAAAGTCTATTTCTCTATCTACTTTTTTTTCTTTATCTTTTACAAAATGTGAGGCGTCATAATTATTTTTTGAAACTTTATAAAGTTTACATAGTGTTAGCATTAAATATTTTTCTGCACTTTTTCCTGCTGTACTCCATAAACCGCCGCGAAGTTGCGCTCTTTTTACTGCCAACGTATTAATAACGATTAAACTTTCGCTAACATTTAAATCAACGCTAACGTTTTTTAGTTTAATAGTAAGAGTAAGTTCTATTTCTTTTTCCATCTCTACGAGGGCTTGAATATTATTATACAGAGATTCAAAATGTTCATTTGCGGCTTCTATAACAATAGTTCTTGTGGCGGAACCGTACATATTGCTGATAGTTTTTTTGTTTAATCCAGCGTTTATTGCGATGTCGTCTGTTGGCAAATTGACGTTCATAAATGCTTTTTTATACCAATCAATAGTAATATTTTCAGAATTTAATTTCGCCGTTACGATTTTTTTAAAGAAATCAACAGCAAATTGTAAAAATTCCGCATTGATAAGATTTACTATTTCTATACGATAATCTTGCGATTTTATAACTCTTGTAATTATGTTTTTTACAATTTGATCCGTTAATGTCATTTTATAGCCTCTTTTTTGAATTGTTCCAACGTTAAGAACTTAGTCTTTTTTTCGTCAAATAAATTTTGCGTTTTAACTTTTGATTTCATATATTCAAAATATTTTGCTTCCTTTTCCGTTAAGAAAAATAACCTATCCAACGCTTTAGCTGTTCTGCCAACCGTACCACTACCGCCAAATGGGTCAAAAATCAAGTCGCCTTCATAAGAATAATATTGTATTACTCGCTTACAAAGTTCCACAGGGAAAACGGCCGAATGAACTTTGTCAAAGCATGGGTCTATTTTCCAAACATTAGTCGTTTCATAACCATCTGCTACTTTACTTTTTTTAACCGTTCCATAATCATAACTGCGGATATTCCAATCCAATAATTTTTCCGTTGATTTGCGATAAACCATTAAATATTCCGTTACGGAGTTAGGCTTATATCCTAAAGGTTTGCGATGTTGCATAAATCCACCGACGCGATTTTTAACGCTTGCTTCTGGTTTCAACCAAATAATATCGTCTATAAATTCCCAACCGTTTTTGACTAAATATGGGTGCAAATCAAATGGAATAGCATATCTTTTGCTTGAATGGGCGCGGCTAATACGCGGGATAATGATAGGGGAAGTATTGACTATTAGGAAGCGGCCTTCTTTTGTTACTCTGTGAGTTTCTATAAAAACTTTTTCTAAAAACTCCAAATAATCCTTATAACTCGGATAAATTGAATAATCGCGAGCATTATAATAAGGTGGAGATGTAAAAGTTAAATGAACGCTTTCATCAGGAACGACTCTTAGTGCTTCCAAAACATCGGCGTTAATAACCACATTTTTAAGGAAATCATAAGTTTGAGCATGCGGTAAAAAATCTTTAGTTTTCTTTTCCTTTGCAAAATATTCTTTATAAATCACAGTTCTTATCATTTCGTTTTGATGATTGATAAGCGGCCGCAAATGTTCTTCAACATCTTTATCTTTTTCAAAAATCAGCAATCCGCGAATAGATTGACATACAATTTTTGGGTCTTTGTCTTTTAAGAAATAAAAAAGCAAAGACTTATTTTCCATTTTTCTCTGCCTGCCTATGGAGGAAACTATTTCACGCCTTACGTTTGTGTCAGTTTCTTTTTTATAAAGTTCAACAAGACTTTTAGCGTCGCTTTTGCCGTTTAATTTCCCTATGTTTTTTACGGCATTAAGCCTAACTTGCGGATGATTATGTTTTAACAGTTTGTATAAAAAATCCGGATCAAAATTTTCAGGCAAACGCCCTAAGCTCTCGAGAATAAAAATAATATTCCTGATGTCTTGTTGCGAACTAATAAGGTCGGAAATATCTCCGTTTTCCCTATGTTTTAATTCTGTAATATATTCTTTACTTAACATGTGTTTGCCTTTGAATACATTTTATGACAAGTTATTTTGTTTATATGGATAAAATTCTTGTTCGGAACAATTGGTTTTTTTGATTATGCAATATTTAATTGCATCGCGAATATCCCCTATCGTTTCAATATCCCAATCAAATTCTTTTTCCGTCGGGTTTAGCATTTTTAATAATTTAAAAATAGAATTATCAACAAAATCTTGTCTTTCTATTTGTTTTTTGTTTAAATTCATAATACCTTGCCCATTTCATTCCAGTTTCTGCCTGCTTTAACCTCGGCAATAAGCGGCACTTTAAGTTTTACGGCGGTTTCCATTTTATTTTTAATCCAAGCGGCCGTTTCTTTTATTTTATCCTGCGGGACTTCAAACACAAGCTCGTCGTGCACTTGCAAAAGCATTAAAATGTCCGAAGGCATTTCCCCGTAAATATCAATCATAGCTTTTTTAATTATATCCGAAGAGCTGCCCTGCACAATGGTGTTAACCGAAGCTCTGTTTGCAAAACTTGCAAGCCTTGCGGAGGATGATTCAAACTCCGGCAGATAGCGGATATGACCGAAAAGAGTTTTCACATAACCCGCTTTGCGCGCGCTTTCAGCCGCGGCGTCAAGCCATTTTTTAACTTTGCTGTAACGCGCGAAATAAGCGTCTATATATTCTTTTGCTTCGCGGACGCTTATGTCCAAAGACTGCGAAAGCGCAAGCGGCCCCTGCCCGTAAACTATGCCAAAATTTATCGCTTTTGCGCGCGAGCGCATTTCCTTTGTTACAAGCTGCGGCATCTGCCCGAAAACTTCTGCGGCCGTTTGCGTATGTATATCCGCATTATTATTGAACGCGTTTATGAGGTTTTCATCTTCGGATTCATGGGCGAGAACTCTTAAATCTATCTGGGAATAATCCGCCGAGAGCAAAATTTTGCCCTCCGGCGCGATAAAAGAGCGGCGTATCAGGCGGCCCCTTTCCGTGCGTATGGGAATATTTTGCAAATTCGGGCTGAAACTTGAAAGTCTTCCGGTAACGGTGCCGGTTTGATTGAAATTAGTATGCACGCGGCGGGTAGCGCCGTCGGCAAGGTTAAGCAATGCGTCAACATAAGTGTTTTTCAGTTTTGCGCTTTCGCGGTATTTTAAAATGCGTTCCGCCACCGGGTGCAGATTTTTTAAATGCAAAAGAGTCTCTTCGTCGGTGGAATAGCCGGATTTATTTTTTCTGACGGACGGAAGCCTCAAACGTTCAAAAAGCAGAGCGCCGAGCTGCTTGGGGGAATTTATATTTATTTCCCCGCCGGCTATTTTGTTAATCTCTTCC
>JAISRM010000073.1 GCA_031273645.1 Endomicrobium sp. | reverse complement strand
TTCCGCCGTCAACAAAAGGTATCGGAAACAAATTAAAAAGTCCGAGAGCCACAGATATTACGGCTATAAGCCTTAAATATTCTTCAAGTCCGTTTTTAGTGGCTTTTGCCATTACCTGCATAATGCCTATAGGTCCGGCAACGTCGGGCTTTTCAAGCGTAAGCAGTTTATCGGCAAGATAAGCGACCGTCATTATGCTCTGGCTTATCGGAGCCTCAATTCCATAAAGAAGAGAATTAAAAAAACCCGCCTTCTCTTTGCTTATATAAGGCGCCACTCCTATTATTCCGCTTCCGGTAGCGGGATTTTTGGCAACGGGGATGTTAACTTCAAAGGCAACAGTTCCTCTTTCTATAACAAACAGAGTTTGTTTGCCGGCTTTATCTTTTAAATTATCTGAAATTTCGCTCCACAAACTTATATTGACTCCGTCTATTGATTTTATAATATCTCCCGACAAAAGCCCTGCGGCGTAAGCCGGATAATTTTCGCCGGTCAGCCCTATGCGCGAGGTTTCTGATATGCTCGACACGCCCCATACGTTAAAAATAGCGGTAAACATTACTGCCGCCAAAAGATAGTTTGAAAAAGGTCCCGTGAAAGCTATAAATATTTTTTTATACCACGCTAAAGACAAATATTCGTCTTTAGCGCCCGTAGTTTCGTCGGGATTTTCGCCGGCCATAGCGACAAAACCGCCGAAAGGAACGGCTTTTATGCAGTATTTGGTGCCTTTATGTTCATATTTTAATAAGTCTGGTCCAAATCCGAAAGCAAAAGTCAAAACGCGCACTTTACAGAGTCTTGCGGCGGTAAAATGTCCGAGCTCATGTATAAATATTAAAAAACCAAGCCCTGCGGCAATGCCTAAAATTTGTAAAAGAATTATCATAAAGGATTCCTTATTATTAAATAGTATGTTTGATTATCAGACGTTTTGCATATTGCCTTGCCCAGACATCCGCCTGAACATAATCGTCAATATTGTCTGTTTTGACAATCTTATGCGCTTTCATGGTTTTTCCCACAATAAAAGCTATATCGGTAAATTTTATTTTACCGTCTAAAAATAAATACACGGCTTCCTCGTTTGCCGCGCTCATTACGGCAGGCATTGTAAAACCTTTTTTAGCGGCGCTGTAAGCAAGCTTTAAGCACGGAAATTTCGTAAAATCGGGAGAATAAAACTCAAGTTTTGCCGCTTTTGCAAAATCTAAAGATTTTACCGGAGAAAAAGTTCTGTCCGGATAAGTTAAAGCGTATTGTATCGGAAGCCTCATATCAGGGTTTGACAGCTGCGCGATAACGGAACCGTCGATATATTCAACCATAGAATGAACTATAGACTGAGGATGAATTACTATTTCAATCTTTTCTATAGGAATGTCAAAAAGAACGCATGCCTCAATGGCTTCAAGCCCCTTGTTCATCAGCGTCGCGCTGTCAACCGTTATTTTTCTTCCCATTTTCCACGTCGGATGATCTAACGCCTGTTCTACTGAAATTTTAGAAAAATCGCCGGCGTATTTGTAAAAAGGACCTCCCGAAGCCGTAAGAAGAATTTTTTTCACCTGAGATTTTTTTTCTCCGCAAAGACACTGAAAAACGGCGGAATGCTCGCTGTCAACCGGCAAAACCGAAACCTTCTTTTTGCGGGCAAGCTCCATAATTTTTCGGCCGGCCATAACAATTGCTTCTTTGTTTGCAATCGCTATATTTTTACCGGCGTTTATCGCGCGCAAAACCGGCTTTAACCCTGCCGAACCAACAACTGACGATATTACGGTATCCGCCTGCGGCAAAGAGGCAATTTTTTCTAACCCCGCGCGGCCGCAGTAAAATACGGTTTTAATTTTATTTGCCGCGCTCCATTTTTTTAACTCTTTAAAATCCGACGGAGCGTTTACGCATGCGGCTTTAGGCTTAAATTTTTTTATCTGTTCTTTAAGCAGCGTTAAGTTTGAATGAGCGGAAAGTCCCTCGACGGATATAATGTTTTTCATTTTTGCGGCTATATCGAGAGTCTGCGTTCCTATTGAGCCGGTAGATCCGAGTATTACGATTTTTTTCATAATAAAAAACAACCTTTTTTAGCCGCAGCGGCAATGCGCGCAAAATCCCTAAATCCGTTCGCCTCTTCTCTTACAATATAGACCGGCGCTAAAACTATTTTATAAAAAGCAAAAAATAATAAACTGCAGGAGCGGCAAAAATATAGGAATCAAATCTGTCAAAAACGCCGCCGTGTCCGGGAATAATTTTTCCGGAATCTTTAATATTTCCGTCGCGTTTGACGAGAGATTCAGCAAGATCCGAAAATTGCCCTACCGTCGAAATTATCAGGCCTAATAATAAAATCTGAGGCAAGGTAAAAACCGAATCCATAAAAGCGTATTTGCATATAACTGCCGTAAGAAGTCCAAATACGATTCCGGCCGCAGCGCCTTCAATAGTTTTTTTCGGGCTGACATTTGGCGCAAGTTTATGTCTGCCAAACATTCTGCCAAACGCGTAAGCGGCCGTGTCAAGAATCCATACGGTCAAAAAAAGAAAAAATATGATTTCTCTTCCGGAAGTCATCTGACGCAGATAAACCATGTGGGCAAATGCAAGCGGCAGAAAAAAAGATCCTAAAAAAGACGCCGAAATTCTTTCAACCGACAATTGCGGATTTCCCCAAAAAACTTCCAAGACAAAAAATATAAAAAGCATTGCAATTGCGCAAACGGCGGACTTATCCGCCGGAAATTCCTTAAAAAAACATAAAAATATAAAAAATGCCGAAGCTAAAATTAAAGACGCCGCGGCATGCGGTTTATATTGTTTGACAATTGATAAATATTCCTGAACGCAAAAAAACGACACTATAAACATCATTATAAAAAAAGGCAAATCGCCAAAATACACGCATGCAAAAATAAGCGGTATCCCTGCTATTGCCGTAAGTATTCTTGTTAATAACATGTAAACCTCAGAAAATAAACCTTCGCAATGTCTCAAAATTTGCAGACGATGTCTGTATTTCAAAAAACAGACGAAGTCTGCGTCTCAAAATGTCTCAAAGTTTGTCATCAACCCACATAAAAACAGACAAAGTCTGTTGTCTCAAAGTTTGTCATTCCCACGAAAGCTGGAATCCACGTTTACTAAAAAATTCTTTTTACAGCCTTCGGCTGTTTTATAAAAACAGACGCAGTCTGAAAAGAAATAATGTCAGAAACTATATTAATATTAAAAATGGATTCCCGTTTTCACGGGAATGACAGCATAGGCGAAGTCTGTCCTGTTTTCACGGGAATGACAAACTGCGCTTGTTTTGTCATCAACCCACATAAATATAGACGCTGCCTGCAGACGCTGTCGTTCTTTCAAAAAACAGACAAAGTCTGTTATCTCAAAATGTCTTTTAGTTTGTCATTCCCGCGTTTTTAATATTTGTTCTTCCTTAGCAGCCTGCGCCCGAGTGTTTCTATCGGGTGGGAATCCACGTTTACTAAAAAATTCTGTCAGACGAAGTCTGTTTACATCTCGTTTTTAAAAACAATAATGTTAGAAACTATATTAATATTAAAAATGGATTCCCGTTTTCACGGGAATGACAGCATAGGCGAAGTCTGTCCTATTTTCACGGGAATGACAAGCTGCGCTTGTTTTTGTCATCAACATACATAAAAACAGACGCTGTTTGCAACGCTGTCGTTCTTTCAAAAAACAGACAAAGTCTGTTATCTCAAAACGTCTTTTAGTTTGTCATTCCCGCGTTTTTAATATTTGTTCTTCCTAAGCAGCCTGCGCCCGAGTGTCTCTATCGGGTGGGAATCCACGTTTACTAAATAATTCTTTTTACAGCCTTCGGCTGTTTTATAAAAACAGACGCAGTCTGAAAAGAAATAATGTCAAAAACTATATTAATATTAAAAATGGATTCCCGTTTTCACGGGAATGACAGCATAGGCGAAGTCTGTCCTATTTTCACGGGAATGACAAGCTGCGCTTGTTTTGTCATCAACCCACATAAAAACAGACGAAGTCTGTTACGGAAACAAAACAGATGCGAATAACTTATATATATAACCTGCCAATCCCATAAAACAGACGAAGTCTGCGTTAACAATAAAATTCAACGGACTTTATTTTTATTTTATATTCCGCCAAAACGCCTGTTTCTCTTATTAAATTCTTTTACGGCTTTTTCTAAATCCTCTTTTGAAAAATCCGGCCAAAATTTATCCGTAATGTAAATTTCGCTGTAAGCTATCTGCCATAATAAAAAGTTTGACAATCTCATTTCACCGGATGTCCGTATAAGTAAATCAGGATCAGGCTGACCGCAAGTATATAGAAAAGAAGCCATGTCGTCTTCTGAAGGATTTTTTATGCCTTTGTCGCTCATCTCTTTAAAAGCGCGCAAAATTTCCTGTCTTGCGCCGTAATTTAAAGCTATATTGAGCTGCAACCCTTGATTTTTTTTTGATATTTTGCAGGCATTGTCAATTTCTTTCCTTACCGCCTGCGGAAATTTTGACAATTCGCCTATCATTCTCAGTCTGACGCCTTTTTTGTTCAACTCGTCAAATTCTTTTTTCAAAAAAACGATCAGCAAATTAAATAAAGCGTTTATTTCTGTCTCAGGTCTTTTCCAGTTTTCAGTTGAAAAAGCATACAGGGTCAAAACCTTTATGCCAAGGCTATGTGCGGCCTTAACAATATTTTTAACGGTTTTGACCCCCTGCTTATGACCGAAAACTCTTGGCAAATGCCTTTTTTTAGCCCATCTGCTGTTGCCGTCCATTATAATGGCGACATGGGCAGGAACGGAGGGTTTATCCGAGTCGTTTAAATACAAATTCTTATTCCTGCGAAATTGCGCTTACAGGACACGCGGATTCGCATGCTCCGCAATCCGTGCATTTTACGGCATCTACGGCATATTTGTCTTCTTGAGGCGCAATCGCTTCAAAAGAGCATGTCCCGCAACAAGCTCCGCAACCTACACAAATGTCTGCATCAATTGTACGTGCCATGTTGATCTCCTTGTTATTTAAATTAAAATGAAGAATTAAAAGTTTATAACAAACTGCTGCTTTGCTAAAACTCCGGCATTCTTCATTTTTAATTTTTATTTCTTAATTTCTAAAATTATAAATAACTTTGTATTTTAAATTTGCATTATTTCTTTTTCTTTAGCCGCTATAAGCTCGTCTATTTTTTTTATGTAGCCGTCCGTTATTTTCTGCGCTTCAGCTTCAAGTTTTTTTCTGTCGTCTTCGGTAATTGTTTTGTCTTTTTCCGCTTTTTTTATTCCGTCAACTAAAACTCTTCTCTCATTTCTTACTGCCACTCTAAATTCTTCGGCGATCTTTCCTATTGATTTTACTATTTCTTTTCTTCTTTCTTCCGTAAGAGGCGGCACTGAAATGCGCACGACTTTGCCGTCGTTGACCGGAGTCATTCCTATATCGGCTTTCATGATGGCTTTCTCAATAGCGCCAAGCTGTGAAGCGTCCCACGGCCTTATTTCTATAGTTTTTGCATCAGGAATGCTGATCCCTGCGATCTGGTTTATCGGCATAAGAGAGCCGTAACTTTCTACTTTTATGCTTTCTATAACCGCGCTGTTTGCCCTTCCCGTTCTTATTGAAGACAACTCGGCTTTAATTCTTTCTATTGTTTTTTTCATCGCTTCTTCAGAAACGCCAAAAAGACTTTGCAATTGCATTTAACCTCCCAGAGAATTAAGAATTTATAATGTTTCAGCTTTCAAAAAATTATAATATGTTTTAAACGCCGATGTTTTTAATTCTTAATTGCCGGTTATCAGCGTCCCTACTTTCTCGCCGCTCAACACTTTTCTGAGATTTCCGTTTTTATAAAAATCAAAAACCGCGACAGATATGTTTGACTGCATGCATAAAGCAAAAGCCGACGAATCCATTATTTTTAACTGTTTGTCTATAGCTTCTTTGAAAGTAAGTTTGTCGTATTTTGAAGCGCCTGCGACTTGTTTGGGATCCGCGTCGTAAACTCCGTCCACCTGCGTGGCTTTCAATATTATTGCGGCTTCTATTTCGGCAGCCCTTAAAGCCGCCGTGGTGTCGGTAGTAAAAAACGGATTGCCTATTCCTCCGGCAAATATCGTGATATATCCGTCGTTTATGCTTCTTACGGCTTTTTCTCTGTTAAAATTTTCAACAAATCCGCATACTCCGTAAGCCGAAAAAACTCTTGATTTCACGCCTTCTCTTAAAAAAGCGTCGTTTAAAGCCATAGAATTCATTACTGTGGCAATCATTCCCATTTTATCTGCCGTAACTCTGTCTATATTCTTTTGGGCGCCTCTCCATATGTTTCCCGCGCCTATAACTATCGCAAGCTGAACAATATTTGACGCGCAGGCCGATTTTATTTCAAGAACCGTTCTCTTAAGACTCTCTTCGCTTATAGGCGTCGCTTGCCCGGCAATGGACTCTCCGGAAAGTTTTAGAAGCACTCTTTTTAAAGACATTATTATTCTTCCCCGAGTTTAAATCTTGCAAATCTTTTAACGACGATATTTTCGCCTATTTTGCCGATTTTTTCATTTACCAAATCTTTTATGGTCTGTTTGCCGGAAACATCTTTTATATAAACCTGATCGTAGAGACAAATTGTCGAATAAAATTTTTCAATTTTGCCTTCAATTATTTTATCCCAAACTTTTTCAGGTTTACCCTCTTCTTTTAACTGCGCTTTATAAACCGTTTTTTCGGCTTCCAAAACGTCGGCTGGCACAGACTCTCTGCTGACGTAAAGAGGAGTCATCGCCGCTATCTGCATAGCGACTTCTTTGGCTAAATTCTGGAAATCGTCGGTTTTTGCCACAAAATCTGTTTCGCAGTTGACTTCAACTAAAACGCCAAGCGTTCCGTTTCCGTGTATATAAGAATAAACGGCGCCCTGTTTGGCGGCTTTTCCGGCTCTCTTTACCGCAGAGGCCATTCCTTTTTCTCTAAGCCACTGGCACGCTTTTTCTATATCGCTGTTAGTTTCTTTTAAAGCTTTGTTGCAATCGCCTATGCCGGCTCCCGTCATTTCTCTAAGCTTGGTTATAAGTTCAGTTGACATTAGCTTCTCCTTCGGATTGTTTTTCTTCTTTTGGTTCTTCGGGTTTGACGGCGCTTGCAGACTCTTCCTGCGCGTCTTCTTCTTTTTTCTCGGTAACGCCTTTGCCCTCAAGAACGGCGTCGGCTATTATCGAGCAGAAAAGTTTTACCGCTCTGATAGCGTCGTCGTTTCCGGGAATAGGATGATCTACGAGATCCGGATCGCAGTTGGTGTCGCATACGGCGACAATAGGAATATTTAATTTTCTTGCTTCCAAAACCGCTGTGGATTCTTCATGGGGATCTATTATAAACATAAGTCCGGGAAGCTTAGACATTGTCTTAAGCCCCTCCAGCGACTTTTCAAGTTTTACTCTCTCTTTTTCAATCTGCGACTGTTCTTTTTTTGACAAAATGGAAAAAACTCCGTCTTCTTTCATTTTGTCTATTTCTCTAAGCCTTGCTATTGATTTTTTAAGAGTTTCAAAATTCGTAAGCGTTCCGCCAAGCCATCTTTCAGAAACGAAATAGGCTCCGCAGCGCACAGCTTCTTCTTTAACGGGAAGCTGAGCCTGTTTTTTTGTTCCTACGAAAATTATTTCTCTTCCTTCAGAGACATAATCTCTTACTACTTTGTAATTTTTTTTAAGCTCTTTGAGGGTTTTTTGCAGATCGATAATGTGGATTTTGTTTCTGGTGCCGAAAATATACTTAGCCATCTTCGGATTCCATCTTCTTGTCTGGTGACCGAAATGAACGCCGGCTTCCAGTAAAGCTTTCATGGTAATGTTTGCCATACGCTTACGTCTCCTTTGGTTTTTTACTTTCCGGTTTATACGGTAAAGCCTTTGGCGCCCTTCGGTATCCGCAACGGAAAAATAATCCCCGACCCTGCGGCAAATCCAAACGCCTGTTTATTTAACGCATCTCTGCTTAAATACTGTTTGATTGTATCAAAAAAAAACGCTTATTTCAATTTTTCTTCCTTTATTGCCCAGCAAGTTCGCGCAGAAAAAAAGGATAAAGAAAGAGTTCAAAAAAAGCAGAAGGGATAATAGAGAACGTCTATAATAAATATAGAAAAACATATCATTATTAATTATAATATATATACCTATGAAAAATAAATTAATTATACATTTTACCGCTTTAGTTTTTATTTATGGCATTGTAAGCCAGCCTCTTTTTGCAGTTATGACTCAACCTCAAAATGTCGGCGCGCCGCAAATTTTGAGCGTCGACGAACCGATTATCCCGCATTCTTTAGGAAAAATCACATCCGTCAAAATTTTTGGGGATTTATCGTCTCAAAACAGAATTATAATTAATATTCAAGACCTTCACTGCAATCCTAAAATGCAAAGGAATATATCCGAAATTTTAAAAAGCCTTGAAGTTCGCTATGGACTGCAGGACATTTATGCAGAAGGCGCTTATTCAAACGTCAGCGCGGCATGGATAAACGAAATTGACGAAGATAAGAAAAAAGCTTTTATTGACGCGTTTTTGAATTCAGGGCGGCTTTCTGGCAGCGAATACTATTCGGTAATGTCGGACGGGAAAATGATTAAAGGCTTGGAAGATTCAACGCTTCACAGTTCAAATTTAGCAAAATTTGGAAATATTTTAGAAAAACAAAACTACTATGTATTTCAAATGCAGGCTCTTGATAAAGAATTGGCTTTGCTTATAAACAAATATTTCAATTTTGAAAACAAACGTTTTAACGAACTGCTTATTAGATATAAAGCGGGTAAAATATCATCAGACAAATATTACAGAAGTCTTATAAAATATATAGACAAAGCAAACAGAGATCAAGATAAATACAATTCTATTTATTATATTAATTTAGACGCTTATCCTAATTTAAAACGCTATTTTGCCGTAAACGATTTGGCAAAACTTCTTAATCATAACCGCATTGCTGCGCAGATGCGGCTTTTTTTAGACGAATTAAAAGTAAAGCTGCCTTATGGCGCATATAGAAATTTAAACGACAAAACTGCAAATTTTACGAATTTCGCCGACCTCTATGTTTATATTCCGAAGATTTTAAAAGATTATAATATTATTTTGGACGATTCAGTGTCGGACTTGAAATTATTTTTAGATTATTTAGCCAAAGAGCAAGAGTTTAATCCTTTAGATTTGGTAAAAGAAGAAAAACGCCTTATTGAAAAAATACGATTGGGTCTTTCTCAGGATAAAAACGAACTTGAAATATCTTTTGCCGCAGACTTTTATTCATATTTAAAAGATTATATGCAGGCGTCAATAACTGCAGACGATTACAGGTATTTTAGGGAAAATTTTACGGAGTTTAAAAAAATATGGGAGAAATACGTTTATGACAGCGCATTGAATAAATTGACGGACAGCTTTAAAGAAATAAACGAATTTTACGATGCAAACTTTAAAAGAGACGATATTTTTTCAGACAAACTTTCAATTTCGGAAAATAAAAACGTCGTAGAAATATGCGACAAAGAAATAACGCCGCAAAAACTTCAAAGCGCGTTAAAAAACGCGCAGATTTGCGCAGTAATTACAGGCGGTTTTCACAGCGAAGGTTTGCAAAATATCTGCGAGAAAAACCGCGTCTCTTATATCGCAGTCACTCCGAACGTTTCAGACGCTGCGTCCTCAAACGAGGTTTATAAACAGCTTGTAAAACAACAAGCAAAAAAGCGATTGCAAATTAAAAACGAAGAGTCTCAAATAGACGGCAAACGTAAAATAGCAGGCGGTCGCTTTACGCCTAACATTGCGGCTTTTACTAACGGAGAGATTTTAAAATCCGACGTTAAGTCATACGCTATAGCTTTAGCTTTGGCGTCAAACGACGCAAAAGTAGAATTTAAAAACAATACGGCGATAGTTCGGCTTAACGGCGAAACGCTTGCTCTTAAGTGGGACGGCAAAAATTTTAATTTTGAAGAAAGCGCATCCGATACTCCTCAAAAATCAAAAGTTTTCACAAAAGAAATTTTAAACGATATAAAAAATCATTTTGAAACTATAGGCAAATTCGCGTCTATTACAAAAAACCCTCAGATATTCTTACGGATAATAGCACTGCTTGCCGCGTCCGGCGTTGACAGAGGTTTTCTAATGGGAAACGGTTTAATTTTTGAAATAGCAAGCAGTGAAAAACTGCAAAACCTAATTCGCGAAAACGAAAATATAAATTTAAATCAGCTCGCAGGCATGCCCGACAGCCTGCAAAAAATAATCTTAGAAATTGAGATTTTGCAAAGAGAATACAGCCTTTCGCGCCAGTATTGGCTCGGCGATATAAAAAGCAAATACAAGGACAATCCTTTTATTACGGCATTGCTTAATACGCCTGAATTTGTAAATTTATTTGCGTTTATCAAATCCGATAAGAGTTCGGCTTCTTATAGAGCGGCAGATAAAAAAGACGACGCTTTGTCAAAATATTTATCTTATATGACGGAAGAAAACCGCGTAAAAATTGAAAACTTTATCTTAAATTATATCGGTGAAAACAACAAAGATAAGTTTCTGAAAAGCGACATATCAGAAAGCGATATGGAAGAATTTTTAAAAACGATATTCCCGTCTTTACAGAATTTAACTTGGACAGTTGACGAAAACGGAATAAATTTCAGCTTCGCCGCAGAAGGAACTGCCGTTAAATTTAGATACGACTCAAATAA
The DNA here is from genome assembly GCA_031273645.1 of Endomicrobium sp. GTDB lineage: Bacteria > Elusimicrobiota > Endomicrobiia > Endomicrobiales > Endomicrobiaceae > JAISLV01. Next base: position 2,889 of record JAISRM010000073.1, on the reverse strand, counting down.
AATTTTTAAAATGTTTAACCCGCAGGACGCTTCGCTGTTTTTAGACAAAAGCTGCCTTGAAATTTTTAAGCAAATACGGGATACGGCGCAAAAAGCAGGCTTTGAAATTTATATTCAAGGGGGAATGATAAGAGACTTGTTTTTGGGCGCGCAGCCAAACGATATGGATTTGTCAGCGCGCAAAATTAGAAGAGACGCTGATTTTAAAGAATTATTTGCCCTATTGCAGAAAACTTTTAAAAATTTTGCAGTTAATTTAAACGACGCGCGCGCAAAGCCGTCTATCGCTTTTGAAGACGATATAAAAATTGAAATATCGCTTTCAGAAGACGACTATAAAAAAGAAGCGCAATGGCGGGACGCTTCCGTCAACGCTTTGTTCTACTCGTTTTCAGGCGATATTATTGATATAACAAACAGAGGATTTGAAGATTTGCTAAATAGAGAAATATTTCTCATTAACGACGGGATATTTAACAATGCAGACAATTCTACGGCGCAGGACATAATAAAAGGCGTTTACCGCATAATAAAACTTGCCGATAGAACGGGTTTTAACTTTCCGCATAAAGTAACCGCTCTGTTAAACGATAAGAAATTTATAGACAAAATTATCCATGAATTTAAGTCGCTGGATATAGAGCTGCAAAAATCCAATTCGGCATGGAGGCTTGATTATTTATTCAGCCTTAATAATTTTTCTAAAGCAATAGAATTATTGCCCGTCAAAATGCTTTCCGCAGCGGTCGTATCATTAGACGAGGTTTCGCCAAAATCGTTTAAAGAAGCGCTTAAAAATGCGCGTATGATTAAACGCAGCGATTCAAGAAATAAAAAGTTTGCCGCCTTGCTTACAGCTTTTGACAGAAAAACCGCCGAAAACCTTTTAAACGACTATTATCCAAAAACATACGCTACTAATTTCAGTCTGCAGGACGTGTTTTTAACCCAAAACGACATATCTGAAATTCTCTCCGAATACGATAAATTCAAATCCGCCTCCGTTAAAACAAAAAAATCCTACGGTATGCCAAGATTTATAAAAAGTTTGCTTGCAATGCCGTTTTCAAACAAGTTAAATAAAGAAGTCCGTCTTGTTTTGCATAATGTTTCAAACAAAAAGAACCTCTCTGAAGTTTTAAATGATTCTATCGCTTCTTATACAGACATAGACGGCAGGACTTATACAAACGTATATTTTGTCAATTCCGACAAAATTTCTTTATCGCAGGAGAAGCTGCAAAATATCGGTTGGAAAACCGACAATAAAGACGTTTGGATAAGCAGACAAAAAGACGCCTTGATTATTGTTTCAGACGCGCCTGCTGAAAACATTATTGAAGATTTTTCGCGCGTTTTTTCGTCTGAAGGCAAATTTAAAAGCGGCGCTAAGACGGCCGATATTATAGAAAAAACCGCAGGATTAAACTTAAATAACGCCAAAGTTTCAATAATTGCAGACTACAATACCGACGATAATTACGGAACTTATAACAACAATGGGAAGCTTACGGTAAGCGCAAATATTTTAGGAAACAAAGAAGAGCTGCTTGCCGCAAACCTTGCAAGATTTGACGGCATAAGAACGGCTCATGCAAAAGCGATTGCCGAAACTTTTTATGTGTATATGGACGTAAATAATTTACAAGAGCTGCAAAACTGCCTTGCGGCGTTAAACGCTACGGGCATTAAAAATCTTATAGTTGATTTTGATATTTTCAGAGGCGTAAAAGAGGAAAAAATAATTAAAATTTTAGAACTTGCAAAAAGCAATCAAATTTTCATTTTTGCAAAAGAAGAAAGCTCTGCAAATATTTCAGACAGAAGAAATTATGCGGAGCGTTTAGGCTTTCAAGGTTATGTTGAAATTCAAAACAACAAAATGTATAAATATGAAAATATAGGCGACAAACGAGAAGAAATAGCCGCAATTGAAGGCTATGAAAATCAAGAGCAGCTTGAAGAAAAACTTAAAAATCAAAAAAGCCGAAATAAAGCCGTAAAATTAAGCGAACTCTTAAACGTTTATGACGGAAAAAACCGCTCTCTTATGGGCAGAATCGCCGTTATTGAAATTTTTAAGTCGGCAGCATTAAAATTTCACAACGGCAAAATACGGGACACCGCTTATCAAAAAAGCGTAGGTTATAACTTCAGCGAGCGTTTAGTTTTAGAAAATGCGGATTTAGAGAAGTTTTCGGAGGCCGTAAAAGCAAATTCTTCGCTTAAAGCTCAGGAAGCGCTTGGGATAATAGAGCAAACAGGCGCGTATTTACATTTAAAGCAGCTTGAAAAATCCGTTTCAGATGACGCGCAATTGCTTGACGAATTAAAAATTGAATTTATGAAAGGAATGTTAATAAAAGACTTGGCTGCCGCGGAGCTTCAAAAAGAAGGCGTACTAAACGGCCTTGCAAACGAAAATTTTGAAATTCTGCTGGGCGAAAAATTACTGCAAAAACGCATAGAAAAAATAAAAGATGCTTCTCTTTCGCCTGAAATAGAAAAATATATTCAAGATGAAACGACTATGCTTAGCGACTTTAATAATAAAATAAAAGAGCTTGCCGCTAAAAACAGTCCGCAAGCTGTAAACGACGTCATACGGCTTATTTTGCTAAGCGAGCCTAAAATGGACAAGCGAGAAATAATCAAAACGGAATCTTTTAACGCTTCGGCAATCAACGCAATTCTTGCCGCCGCTTAAACGCGTTTTTATCGTCTGCCTAAATAAAAAATATAGATAATTTCCAAACTCAATGGCAATTTTTACTGGAAAAATAGCTTTACAGATAGATTATTTATTAAGTACAAATATAAACTTATAAAAAACAAAATCAAGAAAATTTATTATTAAATTACAATATTACTTCTAAGATATTTCTCAAA